>CAVFIB010000001.1:0-23699 GCA_963622385.1 Bacteroidaceae bacterium
CTTATATATATGATAGCATAAAAAACGCATAATTTCTCATGCGTTTATCCTGGTTTGTTGCTGGTTTTGCTTGATTTTTTAATTTTTTTGTGATATAATCTTGTAAGTTTATGTTTTAAGGGACTTGTTTCTTAAGTCTTAGATATTGCACTTTTAATTTAATTAGATTTATTAATTATGGGAGTTGTTAGTTGTGAGTAAGTTTGAAATTAATGAGGAGTTATTTTTAAATTATGTTGGTGTTAAGGATCTTTTGAGGAGAATTAGAAATGGCCTTAGAAATGTTAAGTATAGTGATATACAGTTACTTGGTTTGGATAGTTCTAAGGAGAATGATTTTATTAATTATATAGTTGCTGAGTATGGTGTTTTTATTTTTCGTGATGAGGCTGATTATTATTCTGATAATGCTGTTGTGCAGTATATTAATTTTATAAAGGATATTCCTCTTTTGAGTGATGAAGAGTTTAAGAGATATTTTTATGAATATAAACATGGTTCTAAGGATGCTCTTGATATGCTTGTTGTTTCTAATTTGAGACTTGTTCCTTATGTTGCTAGGAGTTTTTATGATGGAAGGCTACCTTTTGCTGATTTGATTAGTGCTGGTAATTTGGGACTGTATGATGCTCTTAGAAAATATGATCCTAGTAAGGGACGTTTTTCTACATATGCTTATGAGTGGATAAGTCAAAAGATGAATAGAGCTGTTGCGAGTGAATCTAGGAATGTTAGATTTGCATATGGAGCTTATTATAAGTTTACTAAGTATTCTTCGTTTTTGATCAAGTATTATTCTACTAATGGATGTTATCCTTCGGATTCTGTTATTATGGATGAGATTGGTATAACTCATGATACTTTAGAAAAATTTAAGATGTTTTATCATGATACTATAAGTTTTAATACTCCGATTGTGGATGCAGATGAGTCTTATTTAGAGGATTTTATTTGTGATAAGGATGAGTTTTCTGTTCCTGATATTATTTATAAAAAGGAACTTGCTTCTTCTTTTGATAATATATTAAAAGGGTATTCTCCTAGAAAGGAAAAGATTATAAAGATGAGATTTGCTCTTGATGCTGGTGAGCATAAAACTTTAAGAGAAGTTTCTGAGGAACTTGGTATTACTAAGGAAGGTGTTAGGGCATCTCAAAATAGGATTCTGAAAAAACTTAAGAATTCTGTTGAGGTTAAGAGACTTCATCCAGATTATGATAGGGAGGAATCTTCTTATGAGATTTCTTGTAGAAAAAGTGAAAACAGTAAATTTATTGATTCTGTTGTTTCTAGTGTTTATAATCTTGATGATATAACTGCTGAGGAGATATGTATTATAAAGGCTTTGTTTTCTTCTGGTGGTCCAATTAGTGTTAATAAGGTGATGGAACTTGAGGAACTTAGTCCTTATGATGATGAGGTTAAGCTGAAGTTAATAAATGATGCTATTGATAAATATTTAACTTTATATAAGAAGGGGGTAAAAAAATATGTTAGAAAGTAGGGGTAATATGAATAAGAATAGTGATTTTAAAAGGGCAGTAATTGCTACAGATAGTTTTGATGATATCAATAATCTTGATGGTGAAATTAAGAAGAGATTTGATATGATTATTGGAAAGCTTTCTGCTAAGGGAAAGATAAGAGATGGTTTTGTTGATGAGAATGCTATAGAAAATCTTGGCCTTGATAATAATGTAAAAGATATGTTGATTGATTATCTTTTGGTTGTTAAGAGGATTGATGTTAAGTATTCTGAAGAACTTCAGGAAGGTAAGGAGTATTATGCGGATGCTAGTGATAGTATTTCTTTGTTTTTTGCCGATATGAGGAGATATCCACTTCTTACTTTGGAAGAGGAGATTGAATTAGGTAAACGTGTTAAAAGTGGTGATAGGGCTGCTGTTCAAAGGATGGTTGAAGCTAATCTTCGTTTAGTTGTGTCTATTGCTAATAAGTATGTTAATAGGGGTCTTGATTTTCTTGATTTGATACAGGAAGGAAGTATAGGACTTAATCGTGCTGCAGAACAGTTTGATGTTTCTCTTGGCTATAAGTTTTCTACTTATGCTACTTGGTGGATTAAGCAAGCGATGGGACGCGCTATTGCAGATCAAGCTAGAACTATAAGGGTTCCTGTTCATATGGTTGAGGTTATAAGGAAGTATAAGAAAATAAAAGAGAAAATGTTTAAGAATGGTATTACTGAGCCTACTGATAAGGAAATAGCTGAACGTATGGGAGTTGACATTGAGAAAATTGAAGATATCAAAAAGGCTGAAATGATTCCTACTTCGTTAGAACTTCTTGTTGGAGAAGATAAGACTACTAATTTAGGGGATTTTGTTAAGGATGAGGTTAACGAAACTCCAGAGGAATATATCGAAAGACTTGGTACTAGTGAGGATATTAAGGATATTATTAGTGTTTTATCTGATAAAGAAAGAGAAATTCTTGAGTATCGTTTTGGTCTTAATGATGGTGTTGATAGAACTCTTGAATATATTGGTGATATTTATGGAATAACAAGGGAAAGAGTTAGACAAATTGAGGGTAAAGCTCTTAGAAAAGCTAGACAACGTGTATTAAAGGCTGATATTTTGTATAATAGTAAATATGATAAAAAAATAGATGTGTATGGTCTTTCTAACAAGTAGTTTATTTTATAATTTAAGTATCAATTGTGTTTGGTACTTTTTTTATTAAAAACTGCAAAAAAATGCTTGATTTTAACGGGATAGTGTGGTATTATTGTCATGTTATGACTGCTGAGATGTGCAAGGTTGCTGATACACCAGGCGTAGTTGTTTGGAAATATTGGGTTTTTGCATGGAGCGAGTCTATACTAGATATAGGCGAAGGGAGGTTAGGATTATGGCGAAATCTGAAGTTCGTGTTAAACTTAAAAGTTTTGATCACAGAATTCTAGATAATGCGGCTTCTAAAATTGTTGAAACAGTTAAGAGAGCTGGTGGAGAAGTTAGTGGACCTGTACCACTTCCAACAGAAATTGAAAAGATTACAATTTTAAGAGCTGTTCATAAGTACAAGGATTCTCGTGAACAATATGAAATGCGTACTCATAAGAGATTAATCGACATCAAAAATCCTAGTAAGGAAGTTGTAGATGTTCTGCAACGACTAGATATACCTAGTGGTGTTGATATCCAAATCAAACAAAAATAAGTAAAAGGAGAAAAGAAAAATGAAAGGAATCTTAGGTAGAAAGCTTGGTATGACACAAGTGTTTGGTACTAATGGAAAACTTGTTCCTGTTACTGTAATTGAAGTTGAACCTAATGTTGTTACTCAAATTAAAACTGTTAGTAATGATGGTTATGAAGCTGTACAACTTGGTTTTGATTCAGTTAGGGAAAAGGTTAGTAATAAGGCTAAAATGGGTCATACAAAGAAAGCTAACACTACTCCTAAGCGCTTCTTAAGAGAAATAAGAGGAGTAGATACTAGTGCTTATACTTTGGGACAAGAAGTAAAGGCTGATTTATTTCTAGCTGGTGAAATGGTTGATGTTACTGGAATCAGCAAAGGAAAAGGTTACCAAGGGGTAATTAAGAAAAATAATCAACATCGTGGACCAATGAGTCATGGTTCTAAATATCATAGAGGTGTAGGTTCTCTTGGTACTATGAGACCAATGAGGGTTATGCCTGGTAAAGCTCTTCCAGGTCATATGGGAGCTGAACAAGTTACTATTCAAAATCTTGAAATTATAAAAGTTGATATGGATGATAATTGTATTTTGGTTAAGGGAAGTGTTCCTGGACCTAAAAAGGGTATGGTTATTATAAAAAGTGCTGTTAAGACTGATGAAGTTAATGATGCTTTTGATCTAATAACTTATGAAGAAGAAGTAGTTGAACCTACTTTAGAAGCTTCTGCAGATAATGCTGAAGAAGTTAAGGAGGCTTAATATGAAATTTGAACTTGTAGATCTTAATGGTAAAAAAGTAAAAGATATTAACTTAAGTAAAGAAGTGTTTGGAATAGAACCTAATGATGTTGTTTTAAAGGATGCTATTGTTTTAGGACGTGCTGCTTTAAGACAAGGAACTCACAAGGCTAAAACTAGAGCTGAAGTTTCTGGTGGTGGAAGAAAACCTTGGAGACAAAAAGGAACAGGAAATGCTCGTCAAGGCTCAATTAGAGCAGTTCAATGGGTTGGAGGCGGAATTGCTTTTGGACCAGTTCCTAGAGATTATAGTAAGAAACAAAACAGAAAAGAGAGAAAACTTGCTCTTAGATCTGCTTATTCTTATAAAGCTAAAGATAATAATATTGTTGTAGTAGAAAAACTTGGTTTTGAAACTCCTGAAACTAAGGGAATGGTTTCAGTTCTTAAGAGTTTGAACTTAGATAATGTTAAGACTTTAGTTGTTGTTAAGGAATATGATGAAAATGTTATTCTTGCTTCTCGTAATTTAAAGAATATTATGATTGCTCTTCCTGAGGAAGTAAGTGTGCTTGATATTGTGAGTGCTAAAAAACTTTTAATTGAAGAAGCAGCTCTTGAAAAAATAAAGGAGGGGCTTAAATAATGGATACTAAATATTTGGAAATTATTAAGGCACCAGTAGTTACTGAAAAGGCTTCTGTTATGGGTCAAAATGGTGAATATGCATTTTATGTTGATTCTAAAGCAAATAAAACTGAAATTAAACTTGCTATTGAGAAGATATTTGGTGTTAAGGTAGAAAGTATTAGAACTATTAATGTTCATCCTAAAAAGAGAAGAGTAGGTCGTTATACTGGACTTACTAATCGTAAGAAAAAGGCAATTGTTAAATTAGCTCAAGGGCAAACAATTGGTTTAGAGTAAGGAGGTAAAAAAGAAATGGCAATTAAAAATATGAAACCTACTACTCCTGGACAACGTGGTATGAGCAGACTTCACAATGTTGAAATTACTACTAATAAACCTGAAAAAAGTTTACTAGTTTCTAAAAGTAATAAAGCTGGTAGAAATAATCAAGGTAGAATTACAGTAAGACATCAAGGTGGAGGAGAAAAGAGAAAGTACCGTTTAATTGATTTTAAGAGAAATAAATTTGACATAGTTGGTACTGTTGCTACTATCGAATATGATCCAAATAGAAGTTCTAATATAGCTTTAATTAACTATGTTGATGGTGAAAAGAGATATATTATTGCTCCTAAAGGGTTAAAGGTAGGAATGAAGATTGTTTCTGGAGAAAATGTTGATATTAAAGTAGGAAATGCGCTTCCTCTTATGAATATTCCAGAAGGAACACTTGTACATAATATTGAACTTCAACCTGGAAAGGGTGCTGAACTTGCAAGATCTGCTGGTGCTAGTGCTCAAATTCTTGGTAAAGAAGGTAAATATGTACTTATTAGACTTGCCTCTGGTGAAGTTAGAAAAGTTCTTGGGACTTGTATGGCTACTATAGGTGAAGTTGGAAATGAAGATTATTCTTTAGTTAAAATTGGTAAAGCAGGTAGGAAAAGACATATGGGAGTTAGACCTACTGTTCGTGGTTCTGTTATGAACCCTAATGACCATCCTCATGGTGGTGGTGAAGGTCGTGCGCCTATCGGTAGAAGTGGACCAATGACTCCTTGGGGTAAACCAGCTCTTGGTTATAAAACTAGAAAGAAAAAAGCGTCTGATAAACTAATTATTAGAGGAAGAAAGAAAAGAAAGTAGGAGGATATAGATATGGCAAGAAGTATTAAAAAGGGACCTTATGTAGATGAAAAATTGCTTGCTAAGGTTCAAGAATTAATTAAAACTGGTAAAAAAGAAGTAATTAAAACTTGGTCACGTCGTTCTACAATTTTTCCTGAATTTGTAGGTCATACTTTCGGAGTTCATAATGGTAAGGATTTTATACCTGTTTATGTTACTGAAGATATGGTAGGACATAAGCTTGGAGAATTTTCTCCTACAAGAAAATTTGGTGGACATGGCGCTGATAAGAAGAAAAAATAACAAGAGGAGGATTTTAGAAAATGGATGTAAAAGCTATTGCTAAGGATGTAAGAATTAGTCCAATTAAAATTCGTCTTATGGTGGATTTAATCCGTGGTAAGAATGTTAATGATGCTTTAAATATTTTAACTAATTATAATAGTAAACCAGCAAGGGTTGTTAAGAAGGTTCTTGACTCTGCTATAGCTAATGCTGTTAATAATAATGGTTTTGATAAGGATAAATTATATATTAAAATTGCTGTAGTTGATCAAGCTTCTACACTAAAAAGAAGGGTACCAGGTTCTCGTGGTTCTGTTGATAAGTTTTATCATAGAAGATCACATGTAACTATTGTGGTATCAGAAAGGTAATTTAGGAGGTTATTTATGGGACAAAAAGTTAGTCCAACTGGACTTAGAATCGGAGTTAATAAAGATTGGGAATCTAAATGGATGGCTCCTAAAAAAGATTTTGCTAAGTATTTAAGTAATGATATAAAGATTCGTGAATATTTAGAAAAAAATTTGAAAGATGCTGGTGTTTCAAAGATAGTAATTGAAAGAAATGATAAGAGATGTGAAGTTATTATTCACACTTCTAAACCAGGTGTTGTTATTGGACGTGGTGGAGAAGAAATTAAGGTTTTGAAAAGTAAACTTTCTAAACTTGTTAATGAAAATATTAATGTTTCAATTATGGATGTTAAGAATGTTGATTTGAATGCGACTTTAGTTGCTCAATCAATTGCTAAACAAATTGAAGCTCGTGCACCATTTAGAGCTGCTCAAAAGAAGGCTATTAGAGCTGCTATGAAGGCTGGAGCTAAAGGTATTAAGACTTTGGTTTCTGGAAGACTTAATGGTGTTGAAATGGCTAGAAGTGAAGGTTATTCTGAAGGAAATGTTCCTTTACATACAATTCGTGCTGATATTGATTATGGGTTTGCTGAAGCTCTTACTACTTATGGTAAACTTGGAGTTAAAGTATGGATTAATAAAGGAGAAATCTTACCTTCTAAAAAGGAAAAAGGAGGTAATTAATTATGTTAATACCGTCTAGAACAAAGTATAGAAGGGTGCATAGATTAAAATACGAAGGAAAGGCTAAGGGAAATACAGAACTTCATTTTGGAGAATATGGACTTATGGCTCGTGAAGGTGCTTGGATTACTAATAATCAAATCGAAGCTGCTCGTATTGCTATGACTCGTTATATGAAACGTGGTGGTAAGGTATTTATTAATATTTTCCCACATATGCCTAAAACTGCTAAACCATTAGAAGTTCGTATGGGATCTGGTAAAGGTGCTGTTGATAAATGGGTAGCAGTTGTTAAAGAAGGAAAAATAATGTTTGAAATATCTGGTGTTTCTGAAGAAGTTGCCAGAGAAGCACTTAGACTTGCTTCACATAAATTGCCAATAAAAACTAAATTTGTAAAAAAAGAAGATATGGGTGGTGAAAACGCATGAAAATGGAAGAATTAAGAAAACTATCCACTGAAGAATTAAATAATAAAATTAAAGAAAATAAAGAAGAATTATTTAATTTGCGTTTCCAACAAGCAACAGGTAACTTAGAAAAGCCTGTTAGACTTAGAGAACTAAGAAAACAAGTAGCAAAAATGAAGACAATAATTCGTGAACGTGAATTAGAGAAAGTGGAGGAGTAACATATGAAAGATACAGTTAAAAAAGAACTTGTAGGAAGAGTTGTAAGTGATAAGAATGATAAGACTATTACTGTACTTGTAGAAACTTATAAGAAACATCCTAAGTATGGTAAGAGAGTTAAATATAGTAAGAAATATACTGCTCATGATGAGGCTAATAAGGCTAAAATGGGAGATAGAGTAAGAATAGTTGAAACTAGACCTTTATCTAAAACTAAGAGATTCTATTTAGCTGAAATAGTTGAAGAAAGTGTAATACTATAAGGAGGTATTTGTTATGGTTCAACAAGAAACTCGTTTAAAAGTCGCTGACAATTCTGGTGCTCGTGAACTACTTGTTATTAGAGTGCTTGGAGGAAGTAAAGTTAAATTTGGTAATATTGGTGATGTTGTAGTAGGTACTGTTAAGAAAGCTACTCCTAATGGTACTGTTAAAAAAGGGAAAGTAGTTAAAGCTGTTGTAGTAAGAACAGTTAGAGGAGTTCGTCGTGAAGATGGATCTTATATTAAATTTGATGATAATGCATGTGTAATAATTAAGGATGATAAGAGTCCAGTTGGTACTCGTGTATTTGGACCAGTTGCTAGAGAAATTCGTGATAAAGGATACATGAAAATAGTATCTCTTGCAAAAGAAGTATTATAGGGAGGTCTTTTATGAAACTTAAAGTTGGAGATAAAGTTAGAGTAATGTCTGGAAAAGACAAAGGTAAAGAAGGAAAAATTACTCATACTTTTAAGAATGAAAACAAAGTAATAGTTGAAGGTATCAATTTAGTAAAGAAACATGTTAAACCTGATAATGCTAATAGAACTGGTGGTATCATTGAAGTAGAAGCTAAATTAGATGCTTCAAATGTTATGATTTTAGATAAGAAAACAAATAAACCTACAAGAATTTATCATGATGTAGATAAGAAAACAAATAAAAAAGTTAGAGTGGGTAAATCCCGCGAAAAACTTGATTAGTTGGAAGGAGGGTATTTATGAACCGCCTAAAAGAAAAATATGTTAAGGAAATAGTTCCTAGTTTAAAAGAAAAAATGGGATATAAGTCTGTTATGCAAGTTCCAAAATTAGATAAGATAGTTATTAATATTGGTGCTGGTGATGCTGCTCATAATGCTAAAGTTTTAGATGCTTGTATGCATGATTTGGAAGCTATTACTGGACAAAAACCAGTTATAACTAAAGCTCGTAAGTCAATTGCAGGATTTAAAATTCGTGAAGGACATAATATTGGTTGTAAGGTTACTTTAAGAGGTGAAAATATGTATAACTTCTTAGATAAACTTATTGCTGTTGCTCTTCCACGTGTTAGAGATTTTAGAGGCTTATCTTCTAAAGCATTTGATGGTAGAGGTAATTATACTATTGGTATTAAAGAACAACTTATCTTTCCTGAAATTGAATTTGATGATGTTGTTAAAGTAAGAGGTATGGATATTGTACTTGTTACTACTGCTAAGACAAATGAAGAAGCTCATGAACTTTTAAAGGAACTAGGAATTCCTTTTAGAAAGTAGGGAGGCATATTATGGCAAAGAAAAGTATGATAGCGAAAGCTAATAAAAAACAAAAATTTAAGGTACGTGAATATACTCGTTGCAGTCGTTGCGGTAGACCTCACAGTGTACTTAAAAAATATGGAATTTGTAGAATTTGCTTTAGAGAACTTGCAAGTCGTGGACAAATTCCAGGAGTTAAAAAATCAAGTTGGTAGGCAAAGAAGGAGGAATTTATTATGGTAGTAACTGACCCAATTGCTGATATGCTTACGAGAATTCGTAATGCTAATGCAAATAAAAATAAAGAAGTATCAATGCCTGTATCAAAAGTAAAGTCTGAAATTGCTAAAATATTAAAAGATGAAGGGTTTATTGAAAATTACAAAGTTCGTAATGATAAACCTCAAGGTACTTTAATTTTAACACTTAAATATACTAATAAAAAAGAAAGGGTTATTACTGGACTTAAACGTATTTCTAAACCAGGACTTAGGGTTTATACTAAAGCTGATGAAGTACCAAAAGTACTTAATGGATTTGGTATAGCTATTATATCTACTTCTAAAGGTATTATGACTGATAAGGAAGCTAGAAAAGAGTCTCTTGGTGGAGAAGTTATGGCTTATATTTGGTAATAGGTGATTAAAATGAGTAGAATAGGAAATAGAATTATAGCAATTCCAGAAGGTGTTACTGTTTCAGTTAATGATAATGTTGTTTCTGTTAAGGGCTCTAAGGGAGAACTTAGTTTAGAACTTAGTAAACTTATCAATGTTGAAATTAAGGATAATACAGTTGTTGTGACTAGAAAAAATGAAACAATTCCTGCTAAACAAATGCATGGGACTACTAATGCTAATATAAGAAATATGATAATTGGTGTTTCTGAAGGTTTTTCTAAGTCTTTAGAAATTATCGGTGTTGGTTATAGGTTTAACCTTAAGGGAAATGTTCTTGTAGTTAATGCAGGGTATTCTCATCCTGTTGAACTTGAAGTTCCAGAAGGGTTAAGTTTAGAAGCTAAAGGTAATAATCAAGTTACTGTTTCTGGTATTAGTAAAGAAAAAGTAGGAGAATTTGCGGCTACTATTCGTAAGGTAAGGGAACCTGAACCATATAAGGGAAAAGGTATTCGTTATGTTGGTGAATATGTTAGACGTAAGGAAGGTAAAAAAGCTAAGTAGGTAGGAGGTTAATTATGATAAAGAAAGAATCACGTAATGAAATGCGTAAAATTAGACATGAAAGAATTAGAAAACAAATCATAGGAACTAAAGATATACCTAGACTTAATGTTTATCGTTCTAATAAAAATATTTATGCTCAAATTATTGACGATGAAAATGGAGTTACTTTAGCTAGTGCATCTTCTATGAAAATGAAAGGTAATAATACTGAAATTGCTGCTAAAGTTGGAGCTGCTATTGCTAAAGAAGCTAAGAAGGCTAAGATAACTAAGGTAGTATTTGATCGTGGAGGATATCTATATCATGGACGTGTAAAGGCACTTGCTGATGCTGCTCGCGAAAATGGTTTAGAGTTCTAATAGGAGGTAAAATTATGCAAAAGAGAAGAAATAATCGTCCTGCTAAGATGTATGATGAAATCGTATTAGATACTAAAGCTGTTGTTAAAGTAACAAAGGGTGGTCGTCAAAGAAGATTTCAAGCTGTTGTTTTAGTTGGAGATAAAAAAGGTCTTGTTGGTTTAGGTATTGGAAAGGCTAATGAAATTTCAGAAGCTGTAAAAAAAGCAAGACAAGATGCTAATAAGAATATGGTTAGAGTACCTATTGTAGATGGAAGAACAATCGCACATGAAGCTAGATATGATGAAGGAGCAACTAAGGTAATAATTAAACCTGCATCAGCAGGTACTGGACTTGTTGCTGGTAGTGCTGTTAGATCAGTACTTGAAATTGCTGGATATCGTGATATTATTTCAAAATCGCTTGGAGCTAGAACTAAAATAAATATGGCTAGAGCTACTATTAAAGCTTTACAATCAATTAAGACTATTGATGAAGTTTGTGCAGCTCGTGGAAAAACTAAAGAGGAGATTTTAGGATAATGGAACTTAATAAATTACCAAAGAGTGCTACTCATAGAAGTAAAAGAGTAGGACGTGGACCAGGTAGTGGTCTTGGAAAAACAAGTGGTCGTGGTGAAAACGGTCAAAAATCTAGAAGCGGTGCTTCAATTCCAGCGGTATTTGAAGGTGGACAAACTCCACTATTTAGAAGACTTCATAAAAGAGGATTTTCTAATGCTAAATTTAAGACTAGATATGCTACTATAAATGTTAGTGATCTAAATAAATTTAATGATGGCGATGTTATTACTCCTGAACTTTTAAAAGAACTTGGAATTGTTAAAAAACAACTTTCAGGTATTAAAGTTTTAGGAAATGGTACTTTAGAAAAGAAATTAACAATTAAAGCACATAGATTTACTGAAAGTGCTCTTAAGAAAATAGAAGAATCAGGTAGTAAAGCAGAGGTGATTTAAGATGTTTAAAACTCTTAAACAGCTATTTACTAAAAAGAATAAAGATTTAAGAAAAAGATTATATTTTACAATTGCAGTACTTACTTTATATATAATTGGTACTGGTATTGAAATTCCTGGTACTGAATCTATTACTAGGGATCTTGGATTTTTGGAACTTTTGAATGTTATGGGTGGTGGAGCTCTTAAGAATTTTTCTATATTTGCTCTAGGGGTAATACCTTATATCACTGCTTCTATCGTTATTCAACTATTACAAATGGATATAGTTCCATATTTTTCAGATTTGTCTAAACAAGGGCATGCTGGGAAACAAAAACTAAATAAAATTACAAGATATCTTGGTATTGCTTTTGCATTTTTCCAAGGTTATGCTATGAGTTATGCTTTTTTGGGTAAATCACTTGGAGTTTTAGGAAATATAGAGGTAGCATTTGTTATGACTGCTGGTACTGCTTTTCTATTATGGCTTGGTGATCAAGTTACTCAAAAGGGTATAGGAAATGGTACATCACTTATTATCATGGCTGGGATAGTGGCCTCACTTCCTAATACTATGATTACTGCTTTTAACACATTGCTTGATTTTGGTTCTACTAGTGCTATTATTGCTGGTAGTGCTAAGTTCTTACTATTTATAATAATATGTGTTTTAGTTGTTATAGGTGTTGTATTTGTTGAAGGTGCTGCTAGGAGAATAAGTATTCAATATGCAAATAAGTCTACTGCTAATTTGGGTAAACAAACTTATATGCCTATTAAGATAAATTCTGCAGGAGTTATTCCAGTAATTTTTGCTTCGAGTTTACTTGCAGTTCCTGTTACTATTGCTCAATTTGTTAATAATGAAGCGTTTTCTAATTTTGTAAATTCTTATATTAATTATACTACTCCAGTTGGACTTGTACTTTATGTTATATTTATTATATTCTTTGATTATTTTTATACTTTTGTTCAAATGAAACCTGAACAAATGGCTAAGAATTTGAAGGATAATGGTGGATATGTTCCTGGTATAAGACCTGGTAAGGATACTGAGAATTATTTTTCTAAGTTACTTGTTAGACTTACTACTGCTGGATCTGTATTCCTTGCAATAATTGCAGCTTTCCCTATACTTATAAATATGTTAACTTCTTTACCATCATCTGTTTCGATTGGTGGTACTGGATTACTTATAGTGGTTGGGGTTTCTATTGAAACTTATAAACAACTTGAAAGTAGTTTGCTTAGTAGAGGTTATACTGCTCATGCTGGTTCTAGGAGAAGGGCTAGAAGATAATGAAAAATGTTATTTTGATAGCCCCTCCTGCTGCTGGTAAGGGTACTTTGGCAAAGAAATTAGTAGATAGTTTTGGATATGTTCAGTTATCTACTGGTGATATGCTTAGGGAACAGGCTAAGGAAGATGAGAGTTTACGTGATATGATGAAAACTGGTAAACTTATTGATGATGAGACAGTTTTTAAAGCACTTAAAGCTAAACTAAATAAATTAGGAGATACTCCATATATATTAGATGGTTTTCCTCGTACTGTTAATCAAGCGGTTATGTATGATGAATTGCTTCATTCTATTAATAAGGATCTTGGAGTGGTAATTTATTTAGATGTAGATAAGGAAGAACTTAAGAATAGAGTTACGACTAGACTTGTTTGTCCTAGTTGTAAGGCTTCTTATTCAACTAGAAATGAAAGTCTTTTTCCTAAGGAAAAGGATTTGTGTGATAGTTGTAAGGTAAATCTTATAAAAAGAGAAGATGATAGCGAGGAAGTATTTTATAGTAGATATGATGAATATTTAAAGAAAACTTCTCCACTTATTGATTATTATGAATCTAAGGGTTTACTTGTTAGAGTAAATGATGTTGATTCTAATGTAATATTTGATAAGGTTTCATCTTTAGTGAGGAATGTTTAATGATTTCTATAAAAAGTGATAGAGAAATAGAACTTCTTAGAATAGCAGGTAATATTGTTTATCAGACTCATCAGTATTTGAAGGATTTTATAAAACCTGGTATTACTACTGGTGAGCTTGATAGACTTGCTGAGGAGTTTATTAGAAGTAAGGGCGCTACTCCTTCTTTTAAGGGATATGAAGGTTTTCCAGCTTCTATTTGTACAAGTGTTAATCATCAAGTTGTACATGGGATACCTGGTAAACTTAAGCTTAAAAAAGGAGATATAATATCTATTGATATAGGTGCATGTTATAAAGGTTATCATGGTGATAGTGCATGGACTTATCCTGTTCTTGATATTTCAAATGATAAGGAATATTTATTAGAACATACTGAGAAGGCTTTATTCATGGGACTTTCTGAGATAAAACCTGGTAATAGAATTGGTGATATTTCATATGCAATAGAGAGTTATGCTACTTTATATGGTCTTGGAGTTGTTAAAGAACTTGTTGGTCATGGAGTAGGAACTAATATACATGAGGATCCAGATGTTCCTAATTTTGGCGCAAAGGGAACTGGTCCTAGACTAAAGAAAGGTATGGTTATTGCTGTTGAACCAATGCTTAATTTAGGTAGTCCAAATATTGTTGTACTGGATGATGATTGGACAATTGAAACTGAAGATTATAGTCCATCAGCACACTTTGAACATACAGTAGTTGTTACTGATGATGGATACGAAATTTTGACAGGAGTGATGCGTAATGGCAAAGAATGATGTAATCGAAGTTGAGGGAAAAGTTTTAGAGATAATTCCAGGTGGAAACTTTAAGGTTGAATTATCTAATGGTCATGTTATCGAAGCTCACGTTTCTGGAAAGATGAGAATGAATTATATTCGTATTGCTCCAGGTGATAAAGTTATGATCGAACTTTCTCCATATGATTTAACACGTGGGCGTATAACCTATAGAAAGTAGGAGGGATAAAAATGAAAGTTAGTGCATCAGTAAAGAAAATTTGTCCTAAGTGTAGGATAATTAAACGTAAAGGAAAAGTAATGGTTATTTGTGAAAATCCAAAACACAAACAAACTCAAGGTTAGTAAGGAGGAAAATTATGGCTCGTATTAAAGGTGTTGAAATACCAAATGATAAGAAAATTGTTATATCTTTAACTTATATTTATGGGATTGGTAGAACTACTGCAGAAAAGATAATTGAAGCGGTTAAACTTGATCCTAATAAAAGAACTAAGGATTTAACTAATGATGAACTTGGATTAATTCGTGAAGAATTATCTAAATATGTTACTGAAGGTGACCTAAGACGTGAAGTTTCTATGAATATTAAAGCAAAAATGGAAAAGGGTTGTTATGAAGGAATCCGTCATAGAAGAGGTTTGCCTGTAAGAGGACAAAGTACTAGAAGTAATGCTCGTACTCGTAAGGGTAGAGGAAAAGTTGTTGCTAATAAGAAAAAATAATTTAATAATATTAAGTTTAAGGAGGTTAAACTATGGCTTATAAACAAAGAAAAAGAAAAGTTAAAAAGAACGTTCCTGAAGGTGTTGTACATGTTCATGCAACATTTAATAATACAGTTGTGACTATTACTGATAAAGAAGGAAATGTTATTACATGGGCAGCTCCTGGAGCAGTTGGTTTCAAAGGTAGTAAAAAATCTACTCCATATGCTGCTGGAATAGCTGCAGAAAAGGCTGCTAAGGAAGCATATGATATGGGTATGCGTAAAGTTAATGTAGTTGTTAAGGGTGTAGGACCTGGTAGAGATACTGCTGTTAGATCACTTGAAGTTGCAGGGCTTGAAGTTATGTCAATTTCTGATGTTACTCCAATTCCACATAATGGATGTCGTCCACCTAAGAGACCACGTAACTAATAAAAGGAGGGGAACCTATGATTCAATTTGAAAAACCAAATTATAAAATTACAGATTATGTAGAAAAAAATAATTATGGAAGATTTGAACTAGAACCACTTGAAAGGGGTTTTGGTTATACTATTGGGAATGCTCTTAGAAGAGTAATGCTATCTTCACTTCCTGGTAGTGCTATTACTAGTGTTAAGATTGATGGTGTTTTACATGAATTTCAAACTATTGAAGGTGTAATTGAAGATGTAACTACTATTGTTCTTAATTTAAAAGATGTAGTTATTAAGAAACATTGTAAAGAAGATAAAGTAATTAGAGTTTCTGCTTCTTCTGAAGGAGTAGTTACTGCGGGGGATTTTATCTGTGATGCAGATGTTGAAGTTCTTAATAAAGATAAGGTTATTGCAACCCTTGCTAAGGGTGGAAAACTTGATATGGAAATGACTGTATCTTCTGGAAGAGGTTATGTTCGTGCTGAAGAAAATAAAAAACTTCTTGAAGATAAAAAGATTGGAGTTATTGCTATTGATTCACTTTATTCTCCAATTGAAAGAGTTGCATATGAAGTACAAGATGCTCGTGTTGGACAAGATGAAAGTTATGATAAATTAGTTATGGAAGTATGGACTAATAGTTCTATCAAACCAGAAGAAGCTATAGCACTTGCTGGTAGGATTCTAATTGAACATTTGGAACTTGTTACTAAGTTAGATGATATTGCAGATGTTTCTGGAATGATGATTGAAAAGAAAGAGGATCCTAAACAAAAAGCTTTAGAGACTGCAATTGAAGATTTAGATTTCTCTGTTCGTGCTTATAACTGTTTAAAAAGAGCAGGAATTCATACTTTACAAGATTTAGTTAATAAATCTGATGCTGAAGTTATGAAAATTAGAAATTTAGGTAAGAAATCATTGAAAGAAGTTCTTGATAAGGTTAAAGAACTTGATCTTACTTTAAGAGATGACGATTAAACGAAAGGAGTATTACAATGAGAAAGTTAGGTGTAGATAATAAACATAGAAGAAGCATGTTAGCTAATCTTACTATTGATCTTATTATGAATGAAAAGATAGAAACTACTGAGGCTAGAGCAAAAGAAGCTAGAAGATGTGTTGAAAAGATGATTACTTATGGTAAGAATGGATCTTTAGTTTCTCGTAGAAAAGCTGCAGCGTTTTTAATGAATAATAAAGAAGCTACTAAGAAGTTATTTGATGAACTTGCTCCTCGTTACAAGGATTGTAATGGTGGATATACAAGAATTTTAAAACTTGATGAAAGACATGGAGACGATGCTTTAATGGTAATAATTGAACTAGTGTAAAACTGGTTCTTTTTTTATAGAAAGTAGGAGGAATATGGAATATATTAAAATTGCTAAAAAGCCTGGAAAAAAGGATTGTATTAGGATAAATACTATGAATGATATTCCTAATAATTTAAAAAATGTTATTAATATTGAAAATGATCAGTTGGTATTAGATTGTTTAGAAGGTGTTGAAAAGGTACCACTTGGCTCAGTAATTGCCTATGAAAAACTAGAAAATGGTAAGATGAATGTTTGGAATAAGGCTAACTATAAAAAAACAATTATGGGAGTGAATGGTGAGTTTTTTGAACTTCCAAAATCTAATGTAGCTATGCCATTAAAAGATGAACTACCTGATGAAATAAAAAGTGGTCTTGGAGATAAATTATCTATAATTGATGATAACGAATATCAAATAGAAACAGATTGGGGAAAAGTAAGTTGTAAGCCTGGTAATGGATATCTAGTGATTTATGGAAAAAAGAAAGATGGTAGTTTAGATGCAAACTTTTTAACAAAAGGTACACCATCATTCGAAAAGTATTTTGTGGTAAATGAAAATGGTGAACTTGTTCAGACACTTACAGAATATGATAAGAAATTAACTGAAAGTAAAGATATAGGTATGAGTTCTAGGAGATAAAACTAAATTAATATATTTTATTTGCGACTACATAGTGGTCGTTTTTTTATGGCAATTTATAAATTTTCTCTATTTGATTTACTATGTATTTTTGTTATAATAGAAGTGGAGTTGGTGATTATGAAGGCACTTATTACTGGAGCTTCATCTGGTATAGGGAAAGATATGGCTATATATCTTAGTGAATGTGGTTTTGATCTTATTTTGTGTGGTAGGAATAAGGAATCTCTTGAACAGTTACAATCTTCTTTGAAGACTAAGGTTAAGATTATTATTATTGATCTTACTGATGAGAAGAAGGTTAAGGATCTTTATATGGTTACTAGAAATGAGAATGTTGATGTTCTTATTAATAATGCTGGTTTTGGTCTTTTTGGGGATTATAATTCTTGTGATTTGCTTACTGAACTTAAGATGATTGATGTTAATGTGAAGGCTGTTCATATTTTAACGCGTATGTTTCTTAAGGATATGGTTAAGAGGAATAAGGGTTATATATTGAATGTTGCTAGTAGTGCTGGTTTACTTCGTGGTGGGCCTCTTATGAGTACTTATTATGCTACTAAGAGTTATGTTACTTCTTTTACTCTTGCTATTTCTGAGGAACTTCGTCGTAATAAATCTAATGTTAAGATTGGTGTTTTGTGTCCTGGTCCTGTTAAGACTAATTTTAATAATGTAGCTGGTGTTAAGTTTACGGTTTCTTCTTTATCGTCTGGTTATGTTGCAAGGTATGCTATTGATAAGTTTTTGAGATCTGGTAAGACTGTTATTGTACCTGGTTTTAGTGTTAGGATGGGTTTGTTTTTTAGTAGGTTTTTATCTATTAAGAGTCTTCTTAGGGTTACTTATAAGCTTCAAAGGAGAAAGAAATGAGGTATTTTATTAAGTTTTCTTATGATGGTTCTTGTTTTCATGGGTTTCAGAGGCAGATTGGTTTAAAGACTGTTCAAGGTGTTATAGAGGATGCTTTAATGTCTTTGAATGGTAATGTTGTTAATTTATGTGCTTCTGGACGTACTGATAAGGGTGTTCATGCTCTTTGTCAGTGTGCTCATTTTGATTTTGATATTGATGTTAAGGAGTATAATCTTAAGAAGTATTTGAATAACTGTTTTGAAGGGGAGATTCATATTTTTTCTTTGAAAAAGGTTTCTGATAGGTTTCATGCTAGATATGATGTTAAGAGTAAGATTTATAGTTATTATATAAATATGGGAGAGTTTTCTCCAGTTTCTCGTAATTACGTTTATCAGCTTTGTGAGGAGCTTGATGTTTCTTTGATGAGAAATGCTTCTTCGTGTCTTTTAGGAAAGCGTGATTTCAGATCTTTTTGTACGGATGAAAAGAATAAAGATAATTGTGTTAGGACTATATATAGTATTGATTTTGATGTTTCACATGATGTTTTAAGAATTACTTTTTGTGGAGATGGTTTTCTTAGAAAAATGGTTAGGAATATTGTTGCTATTTTGATAGACATTGGTTTAGGTAAGAAGGATGCGTCTTTTTTGGAAGAGGTTCTTAATAATAAGACCAGGACTGGTAATTTGAAGTGTGTTTCTGGGTGTGGTTTATATTTGGAAAAAGTGATTTATTGATTGCTTTTTCTTTTTTTGTTATAATAGGGATTAGTTTTTATAAGAGGTGATTTGTTTATGGATTGTTTAGATAATAGAGATGTTTGTTTGAATAGATTTGTTAGTAGCGTTGAGTGTTTAAAGACTCAGAGAAAGATTCTTTCTTATTTTAATGAAATGTTATGTTTTTATCCTTATGCTAAGGAATCTTTTGATAATTATGCATATCAGCTTAGTGTTGATAAGTATTATAGAGGTAATACGTTTAAGAATCTTTTTAAGTCTGCGGGGTCAAGTGCTGTTTTTATGAAATTTTCTGAGCTTATTTTTGATGTTTTTGTGCCTATTTTACAAAATGTTTTTCTTGCTACTATTGCTACGTATGTAGGCTTTCGTTTGTTTCAACTTGATAATAATATGCAGTATGATAATATGTCTCTTTCTAAGGATGATGTTATTAGTAATTTTGAGTTTACTGAGGAGATGTTAGCTGATATTTTGAATCTTTTTAATGTATCGTATGCTGATTATGTTAGTTTAACTGGTAATACTGATATTTCTTATATTAAGGATATGTTTGATAGAAATTCTTGTTATATTGCTTCTAAGAAGGAGGAGGGTGTTTTTTTGGATGATTTTGATTATGATAGTGTTATTTTTATGTTTGATGATTTGTTTGGTGAGAATGGTCTTGATTCTTGTTTAGATGTTTTTTATTCTCATTATTCTGGGAATAAGGGTAAGGTTAGGAAATGAGGTGTTTTTTGTGAGTTATGATGATAATTATTCTTTGTTATGTCAAAGAGAGATTTTAGATATTTTGAATGATATTTGTGAGGTTTATGATGAGATAGAGTCTTTGTGTGATAGTAAGATTGATAATAAGAGTTATGTTGGTAAGTTTTTGTTATCTTCGGGTATTAATACTTTGAAGGCATGTGCTGGTTCTGTTTTAGCGTTTTTTGCTTCAGAGGGAATTATTGGTTATGATTCTAGTTCTATTCAAAGAGTTGTTGCTATTTCTACTGCTTCACTTGTTGGTTTTTCTTTGTTTCAGAGATCTAGTAGAAAGGCTTTTACTAGGGATATGTTGGAGAAGAATTTTGTTTTTGATAATAGTATTAATCGTTATTTTGAGAGGCTTTCTAATGATTTTATGAGTTTTTGTGATTGTGTTTCTCGTTTTGTTTCTAATTCTTCTTATACTTTGGATGAGTTTATAAGTGATGATGTTATTGGTTTTATGTTTAAGAATAATTCTTGTTATATTGAGAAGAAAAAGTCTTTGTGTGAATATGATTTTGATTATGGTTATGATAGGGTTAATGATGTGTTTAGTTCTTGTTTTAAGAATGTTTCTGGTGTTAATGATTATCTTAAGAGGACTTTTAGTGATAGGTCTTTTGATGGGGATTTTGTTAAAAGGCGATAGTTTTTTGTTTGTTTATGAGGAAATGTATAAAAAGTACTTCTAATTTATTGACTTTTGATATAGTTTTTAGTATAATTTTAGTCGGTACATTTTTCTTATATAGCCCATTTTATAGGACTTGGGAAATCCTATAAAGATAAGAAAGGAAGATTTTTATGAAAAGTTATATGCAAAAAAAGGAAACTGTTGAACGTAATTGGTATGTAATTGATGCTACTGATGTTACTTTAGGACGTTTGGCTAGTAAGGTTGCTCATATTTTAAGAGGAAAGAATAAGGCAACTTATACTCCACATATTGATTGTGGTGATTATGTTATTATAATAAATGCTGAAAAGGTTAATTTGACTGGTAATAAGTTGGATAAGAAGCTTTATTATAATCACTCTGGTTATGCTGGAGGACTTAGAGTTCGTACTGCTAGAGAAATGGTGGAAAGATATCCTGTTGAAATGGTAGAAAGAGCTGTTAAGGGAATGCTTCCTCATAATAGATTAGGTAGATCTATGTTTAAAAAATTATTTGTTTATGAAGGAGAAAATCATCCACATATGGCTCAAAAGCCTGAAGTGCTTGATGTTAAATAAGGAGGTTAATTATGGCAAAGAAAGAAAATACAAGTTATTATGGAACTGGTAAGAGAAAGTCTAGTATTGCTAAGGTTAAATTAGTTAAGGGTACTGGAAAAATTCTTGTAAATGGTCAAGATGTTTATGAATATTTTCCATTTAAGACTTTAGTTATGGATTTGGTACAACCTCTTGAACTTACTAATACTGATGAAAAGTTTAATGTTGATGCTACTGTTAAAGGTGGAGGTTTTTCTGGACAAGCAGGTGCTATTAGGTTAGGTATTGTTAGAGCACTTTTAGAATATGATAGTGCTAGTGATCCTGATAGTGAAACTAGTTTTAGAAAGATTTTGAAGAGAGCTGGTCTTGTTACTCGTGATTCTAGAGTTAAAGAACGTAAGAAACCAGGTCTTAAGAAGGCAAGAAGGGCGCCACAATTCAGTAAGAGATAAGATATTCGTTTTGAATATCTTTTTTTTGTTTTTGTTTTATGATATACTTTTATAGTAGGTGATCTTATGGAAAATAAAATATTTAAGTCTTTAGATGAACAAATTAAGATTTTAAGAGATAAGGGCTTAGTTATAGATGATGAGAAGTATGCTGAGGAGGTTCTTCTTAGGGAGAATTATTTCTTTTTGAATGGTTATCGTCATTTATTTATGAAGTCTAGTGATCATTCTAGGTATATTACTGGTACTAAGTTTGAAGAGGTGTATAGTTTATTTTTATTTGATAGGCGTCTTAGAAATATTTTGTTTAAGAATATTTTAATTATTGAGAATAATATTAAGTCTATTATTTCTTATCAACTTTCTAAGAAGTATGGTTATCGTGAACGTGAGTATTTGAAGCCTTCTAATTTTAATACTTCTTTTGAGTATAAGAGACAGGTTAGTGATGTTGTTGGTAAGATGAAGAGGCAAATTAAGACTAATGCTACTCAACATTCTGCGACTCGTCATTATGTTCTTAATTATGGTTATATTCCTTTATGGGTACTTGTTAAGGTTTTATCTTTTGGTATTGTTGTGGAATTTTTTTCTGTTCTTAAGAAGGAAGATCAGTATGATATTATTGATTTGTATGATATGGATTTGCGTTCTTTTTTGACTAATTTAAGTATTTTATCTAACTATCGTAATTTATGTGCTCATGAGGATATTGTTTTTGAAAATAGGACTCAGAAGTTTATTGAGGATTCTATTTATCATAGAGAACTTAAAATACCTATGATGGATAATGAGTATATATATGGAAAGAATGATTTGTTTGCTCTTCTTATTATTTTGAAGACTATGCTTAAGGATAATGAGGTTAATGATTTGGTTATTGAGATTGGTGATGCTCTTAAGAATTTGGAGTTTAATTTGAGGACTATTCCTATAAATAAGGTTCTTGATAGGATGGGATTTCCTGATGATTGGGATCAAATTAAAAATATTACTAAGAAGGAGTTGTTTTGATGAAAGTTTCTGTGGATGCAAAGGTTACTGAGGTTAAGGAGATTCCTGCTTCTGCGTATGAGGAGGTTAAGCTTGATGATTCTCCTGGTTTCTTTAGAAGAAATTATAAGTATATAATTGTGTTTGTTTTTGGGGTTTTACTTACTATATTTGTTATTTCTTGTCTTGGTGGTTTTTCTAGTAAGAGTGTTTCTTCTAGTGTTTCTGATAATGGAATAGGGCAGGGAATTAGTAATATATATGATGCTACTGTATATATTGAGAATTATAAGGATAAAAAGGTTCATGTTACTGGTACTGGTTTTGTTTATAAGAAGGATTCTGGAAAGGCTTATATTCTTACTAATTATCATGTTGTTGCGAATAATTCTTCTCTTAAGGTTGTTTTATCTGATGATAAGAGTTTAGATGCGACTTTTGTTGGTGGGGATGAGTATTTAGATATTGCTGTTATTAGTGTTTCGTCTTCTTCTGTAAAGCAGGTTGCTAAGATTGGTTCTAGTACTAAAACTATTTTAGGGGATACTGTTTTTACTGTTGGTTCTCCGGTTGGAGATGAGTATCGTGGTACTGTTACTCGTGGTATTTTATCTGGTAAGGATAGATTGGTTGCGGTTTCTGTAAGTGGTGGTGCTGATGATTATGTTATGAGACTTTTACAGACTGATGCTGCGATGAATCCTGGTAATAGTGGTGGACCACTTTGTAATGCTAGTGGTGAGGTTATTGGTATGAATTCTCTTAAACTTGTTAAGAATGAGGTTGAGGGAATGGGATTTGCTATTCCTATTGAGGATATTATGTCTCATGTTAAGACTTTTGAAAAGGATAAGTCTTTGAAAAGGCCTTATCTTGGTATTTCTATGATTAATTTAAGTAATACTGCGGCGGTTAAGCATTATAATCTTGATAAGGTGATTAGTACTAAGCTTGAAAAGGGTGTTGTAGTTGAAAGTGTTGAAAAGAGATCTTCTTCAGATGGTAAACTTGAAAGAGGAGATATAGTTATTAAGCTTGATAATAAGAGTACTGATGATATGGCTTATTTTAGGTATGAGTTATTTAAACATGAAGTTGGAGATAAGATCACTTTAACTGTTGAGAGAAAAGGAAAGCTTAAGGATGTTGTTATTACTTTAAGAGAAAAGTAGTATGAAAAAATTTAAATGAATTTTTAGTAAAAGTATAATTTAGGTTATGCTTTTATTATGTTCCGAGATAGGAACATGATAAAACCACCCGCTATGCGGGTGA
>CAVFIB010000002.1:0-20208 GCA_963622385.1 Bacteroidaceae bacterium
CGTTCGTCAACAGCTAATAAATTATTTTCATAACTAATCGAGCACTTTCCTATAAAATTAAAAAAGAACTAACCATAACAGTTAGTCCCATATTACATAAGTTCGTCTTCTAAAGCCTCTAAAGGTTCTTCAGACATAAATTGTTTTTTAAGTTCATAAGAAACATCACGATATTGTTTAGCACCAGTTCCCGCAGGAATAAGTTTACCAATAATAACATTTTCCTTAAGTCCTTGTAAAGTATCAACCTTACCTTTAATAGACGCATCAGTAAGAACCCTAGTAGTTTCTTGGAATGATGCCGCAGATAAGAAAGATTCAGTCTCAAGGGATGCCTTAGTAATACCAAGAAGAATTGGTTTACCAGTCGCAGGTTTTTTACCCTTAAGAATAGCATCCTTATTAACATCAGTAAAGTCTTTAATATTAACAAGACTACCAATTAATAATTCAGTTTCTCCACCATCAGATATTCTAATCTTAGAAATCATCCTACTTACAACAACTTCAATATGTTTATCACTAATATCAACACCTTGAGCCCTATAAGCTTTTTGAATTTCTTTTAGAATATAAGTTTGAGCAGTTATTGGATCAGTAACAGCAAGAAGTTCTTTTGGACTAATATTACCTTCAGTAAGTTTTTCACCTACAGCAACCTCATCACCTTTTTGAACTCTTAACTTAGCACCATAATTAGTAATATGTTCAATTTCTTCAACTTTATTCTTAATAATGATTTTATATTTACCATGTTCTTCTTTAATATCTTTAATCTTACCAGCAGTAGTAGCAATAGTAGCTTGTCCTTTTGGATTACGAGCCTCAAACAATTCTTCAACACGAGGAAGACCTTGAGTAATATCTTCACCACCAGCAACTCCTCCAGTATGGAACGTTCTCATAGTAAGTTGAGTACCAGGTTCCCCAATAGATTGAGCAGCCATAATACCAATAGCTTCACCTATTTCAACAATATTACCAGTAGCTAAGTTTCTACCATAACACTTTTGACAAACCCCATTATGAGTATTACAAGTAAGAACACTTCTAATTTCAACTTTAGTTATACCAGCAGCAACAATCTTTTCAGCTTCTTTTTCATTAATAAGACCATCTTTTTCAACAATTACTTCCTTAGTCAAAGGATTAATAATCTTCTTACTAGCATATCTACCAACAATACGATCATAAAGATTTTCAATAACAGTATTATCTTTATCATTAATGAAAGCTTCAACTGTAACACCAAAATCAGTACCACAATCATCTTCCTTAACAATAACATCTTGAGAAACATCTACAAGTCTTCTTGTTAAATATCCAGAAGATGCAGTATTAAGTGCTGTATCCGCACTACCCTTACGAGCACTATGTGTAGATAAGAAGAATTCAGAAACTGATAACCCTTCTTTAAATGAAGAAATAACTGGAATTTCTATAACACGACCACCTGGTTTAGACATAAGTCCACGCATACCAGAAAGTTGAACAAATTGAGAAATCTTACCACGAGCACCAGATTTCATCATCATAAATATTGGATTAGTAAGAGACTTATCAGCAATTTCTTGAAGTTCAGCCTGAACTTGATCTTTAGCCTTATACCAAACCTGAATAACACTTTCATATCTTTCTTCTTCAGTAATTAAACCTCTAGAATATTGTTTATTAATCTTATCAACAGTCTTCTTAGAATCTGCAATAATCTTAGATTTAGAACTACTAGTTGCAACATCATGAGTAGAAACAGTTGCACCACTTACAGTAGAATACTTAAATCCTAAATCCTTAAGTCTATCTAGCATAATAGAAGTTTCTGTAGTTTTATAAAGCTTAAATATTTGAGCAATTATTTGTTTTAAAGTCTTAACAGGGAAAGGTTCAACAAGAGGCATTTCCTTAATAGCTTCTCTTATATTAGTACCAGGTTTTAAGAAATATTTACTAGGAGTAATCTTTTCAATATTTTCCTTAGTAGGTTCATTTATATAAGGGAATGTATCAGGAAGAATCTCATTAAATATAAGTTTTCCAACTGTAGTAACTAAATAATCGTCTTTATGTTCTTCAGAGAACAATTTATGTTTAAATGAGTTAACTTTAAGAGCAATTCTAGTATGAATCTTCAAGTCTCCTCTTTCATATTCCATGATAGCTTCATTAGAATCTTTAAACACACGACCTTCATCTTCATCAGACTCTTCCATAGTAAGATAATAATTACCAAGAACCATATCTTGAGCAGGAGTAACAACTGGTTCCCCACTCTTAGGATGAAGGATATTATTAGCACCAAGCATTAAAAGTCTAGCTTCAGCTTGAGCTTCTTCAGATAAAGGCACATGAACAGCCATTTGATCCCCATCGAAATCTGCATTAAACGCTGGACAAACAAGAGGATGCAGTCTAATAGCCTTACCACCAATTAACTTAGGTTCAAACGCTTGAATACCAAGTCTATGTAAAGTAGGAGCTCTATTAAGCATAACTGGATGTTCTTTAATAACTTCTTCAACAACATCCCAAACTCTTTCATCTTGATTATCAATAAGTTTCTTAGCAGCCTTAATATTATGAGCAATACCCTTTTCAACTAAACCATGAATAACATGAGGTTTGAACAGTTCAAGAGCCATACCCTTAGGAAGACCACATTGATACATTTTTAAACTTGGTCCAACTATAATAACAGAACGCCCAGAATAATCAACACGTTTACCAAGTAAGTTTTGTCTAAAACGACCTTGCTTACCTTTTAACATACTAGAAAGTGATTTAAGAGGACGATTACCAGCACCAGTAACACTCTTACCACGACGACCATTGTCAAATAAAGCATCAACAGCCTCTTGAAGCATTCTCTTTTCATTTTGAATAATAATAGATGGAGCACCTAAATCAATAAGCTTTTTCAAACGATTATTACGGTTAATAACCCTTCTATATAAATCATTCAAATCAGAAGTAGCAAATCTACCTCCATCAAGTTGAATCATTGGACGAAGTTCCGGAGGTATAACAGGTATACAATCTAGAATCATCCATTCAGGTTCATTTCCAGACTTATAAAATGCATCTAGAATATCAAGTCTCTTAAGAAGACTAGCTCTCTTTTGACCTTGAGCAGTTTCAAGTTTCTTACGAATATCTTCAATCTCCTTACCAAGATCAACTTGTTTAAGAAGTTCCTTAACAGCTTCCGCACCCATGCCAACACGGAAACCATCACCATACTTTTCATAATAAGCACGATATTCCTTTTCACTTAAAGTTTGTTTATTTTCAAGAGGAGCAATTCCCTTGTCAATAACAACATAAGATACAAAGTATAGTACTTCTTCAAGATCTCTTTGACTCATATCAAGAACAGTACCCATTCTACTAGGAATACCCTTAAAATACCAAATATGTGAGACAGGAGAAGCAAGTTCTATATGTCCCATTCTTTCTCTTCTAACCTTAGAACGAGTAACTTCAACTCCACATCTATCACAAACTATATTCTTATACTTAACTCTCTTATACTTACCACAAGAACATTCAAAATCCTTAGTAGGCCCAAAAATCTTTTCACAGAAAAGCCCATCTCTTTCAGGCTTTAAAGTACGATAATTAATAGTTTCAGGTTTCTTAACTTCTCCATAAGACCATTCACGAATCTTATCAGAAGATGCAATACCAATTTTCAAAGCTTCAACTTTATTAACTTCTATCATTAGTATCTCACCTCACTTTCTAAACTTTCATCGGAAAAGTCTAAATCTTTATCTGTTTCAAGTTCAATATCTTCATCATCCTCATCATCTTCATCGTCAAAAGAAGAATTTTCACCAGAGAATTTCTTAATATCTATATCATCTATAGCAAACGAAGTCTTTTCATTCGTTTCCTCTTTTTCTATTTCCTTAAGATCAAGAACTTCATTCTTATCATTAATAATTTGAATATCAAGACCTAAAGCTTGGAATTCTTTAATAAGAACCCTAAACGATTCAGGAACACCAGCTTGATCAACTTTATTCCCCTTAACAAGTGCTTCATATACCTTAACACGACCAATAACATCGTCTGACTTAACAGTTAATATTTCTTGAAGTGTATGAGCAGCACCATAAGCATATAAAGCCCAAACTTCCATTTCCCCAAATCTTTGTCCACCAAATTGAGCTTTACCTCCAAGTGGTTGTTGAGTAACTAAACTATATGGACCAGTAGCACGAGCATGCATCTTATCTTCAACCATGTGATGAAGTTTAATCATATACATAACTCCAACTGAAACCCTATTATCAAATGGACGACCAGTACGACCATCATATAAGACAGTCTTACCATCCTCATCCATACCAGCTTCCTTCATCATATCAAGAATATCTTGTTCACTAGCACCATCAAATACAGGAGTAGCAACATGAACACCAAGCTTCTTAGCAGCCATACCTAAATGAAGCTCTAAAACTTGTCCAATATTCATACGAGAAGGAACCCCAAGTGGATTAAGCATTACATCAACTGGAGTACCATCTGGTAAATAAGGCATATCCTCTTCTGGAAGAATTAAAGAAATAACCCCTTTATTACCATGACGACCAGCCATCTTATCTCCAACTTGAATCTTACGTTTTTGAACTATATAAACACGTACTAACTTAGAAACACCACTAGGAAGCTCATCACTATTCTTCTTAGTAAACACCTTAACATCATGAACTATACCATCACCACCATGAGGAACACGAAGTGATGTATCACGAACTTCACGAGTCTTTTCACCAAAAATAGCATGAAGAAGTTTTTCCTCAGAAGTAAGTTCAGCCATTCCCTTCGGAGTAACCTTACCAACAAGAATATCCCCTTCTTTTACCTCTGTACCTATTCTAATAATACCTTCACTATCCAAATTACGACGAGCATCTTCACTAACATTAGGAATATCGCGAGTAATTTCTTCAGGACCAAGCTTAGTATCACGACAAGGAAGTTGATAATCCTCTATATGAATAGTAGTATAAGCATCTTCCTTAACTAATCTCTCATTAAGAATAACAGCATCTTCATAGTTATAACCATTAAACATCATAAATGCAACAGTCATATTTTTACCAAGAGCAAGTTCACCCTTATCGGTAGAAGGTCCATCTGCAAGTATAGTCTTTCCTCTTACAACCTTATCTCCAACTCTAACAATTGGAATATGATGGAAACAAGTATCCTGGTTAGAAGCAGCAAAGTCAGATAAATAATAAACATCTTCTCCACCCTTATTCTTAACAACTACTTTCTTACCATCAACATAACTAACAACACCATCAGCCTTAGCAACTACTGTAGAACCACTATCACGAGCAGCAATATACTCAACACCAGTACCAACAAATGGAGCTTCAGTCTTAAGAAGTGGCACAGCTTGACGTTGCATGTTAGACCCCATAAGAGCACGAGTCGCATCATCATGTTCTAGGAACGGAATACAACTTGTTGTAATAGAAACAACTTGTTGAGGTGAAACATCTATATAATCAACCTTATCTGGAGAAACAAGTAAATTCTCACCACGATAACGAGCAGCAACTGTCTCATCAGTAATTTTATTATTATCATCAGTACCAACAGTAGATTCAGCAATAATAACATCATTTTCCTCAGTAGCAGTTAAATAATGAACATCATCCATTATAACAGAGTTTTCAACCCTACGATATGGAGTTTGAATAAATCCATAATCATCAATCTTAGCATAACTAGCAAGAGTAGTAATAAGACCAATATTAGGACCTTCTGGAGACTCAATAGGACATATTCTACCATAATGCGATTCATTAACATCACGAACATCCATACCAGCTCTATCACGAGAAAGACCACCAGGTCCTAAAGCACTAAGTCTTCTCTTATGAGTAAGTTCAGCAATAGGATTATTTTGATCCATAAATTGAGAAAGTTGTGAACTACCAAAGAATTCCTTCAAAATAGCAGTAACAGGTCTAATATTAATTAAAGTTTTTGGAGTAACCTCATTAATATCTTGAGTAGTCATTCTTTCACGAATAACCCTTTCCATACGAGTAACCCCTACTCTAAATTGATTTTGTAAAAGTTCACCAACTTGACGAATACGTCTATTACCAAGATGATCTATTTCATCAAAATTACCTACTCCTTGAAGTAAATTAAGATAATAAGAACAAGAAGCATAAAAATCAGAAATAGTAAGTCTCTTAGAATCAATAGACCCATCATTACCTATAATACTAATCTTTTCCTTAGTACCAGGCTTATAAACCTTAACAATTTGAACCTTATTATAAGCATCAAGTTCATCATTGATTTTAACTTCCTTAACACCATAACCAGCTTCCATAATAGGACGAAGTTCTTCTAAAATAACCTTATTAACAACAGTTCCCTTTTCAAACTTAATCTCTCCATCAACCTTAATATCCTCTGCAAGAGTTTGTCCTAAAAGTCTATCAAGAACATTAAGTTTAAGATTAAACTTATATCTACCAACCTTAGCTAAATCATATCTAAACTCATCAAAAAATCTAGTAATAATTTGATTCTTAGAACTATCTAAAGTCGCAGGTTCTCCTGGTCTTAACTTTTCATATATCTCAATCAAAGCCTCATCTGTATTTCTAGTAGAATCCTTACTTATAGTATTCTCCATAAATTCAGACTTACCAAATAAACCAAGTATATCATCATCACTACTAAGTCCAAAAGCCCTAAGCATAGTAGTAAGAGGAACCTTTCTAGTTCTATCAATTCTTACATATAAAATATCCCTAGCATCAGCCTCAAATTCAAGCCAAGTACCACGAGTCGGAATAATTTGAGATGTAATAAGAAGCCTACCATTCTTATCTATTTCCTTATTGAAATAAACACTTGGAGATCTAACAAGTTGAGATACAATAACTCTTTCAGCACCATTTATAACAAAAGTACCACTATCAGTCATAAGAGGCATATCTCCTAAAAAGATTTCTTGTTCCTTTACTTCACCTGTTTCATTATTGAAAAGTCTAACCTCAACTTTTAAAGGCGCAGCAAAAGTAGCTTCCCTTTCCTTACATTCCTTAATAGAATATCTTGGCTCATCAAAATAATAATCTCCAAATTCCAAAGACAATGTACCAGCAAAGTTCTCTACGGGGAATAAATCTTCAAAAACTTCCTTAATTCCTTTTTCCACAAACCAATTATATGATTTCTTTTGAATTTCTAGTAAATCAGTAAGTTCATAAGTATTCTTGATCCTGGAAAAACTTCTACGTGTGCGGTGGTCACCACATTTTATAATTTTGTATGCCACAAAATTCACCCCTACTTTCAAATTTTCAAAAATCTTTGTCACCAAATAGACAAATAACCAACTTATATTATTACCATAAAACACTCAAGTTGTCAATTAAAAAACACACTTTATTACAAAAAAACCTTTATTTTTTTTAAGAACCTCTACACAAGCACATTCACCAAGATCCTTAATAACACTTTTAGCACCTTGATCCTTATTTATAACAAAATATAAACTACCACCAGGCACCAAATAATCACGAGCACCAAACAAAAATTTATAAAGAATATCTTTTCCAGCCCTAATAGGTGGATTGGTAACAATAACATCATATTTCTTATTTACACCAGAATATATATCACTACAAAAAGCATTTGCACCCAAAACATTATTCAAACGAATATTCATATTAGCAAGATGCACTGCTCTTTTATTAACATCAACCATATCAACATTAATATCAAAAAAAGAAGATAAAATGATCCCCAAAGCACCATAACCACATCCAACATCAAGAACATCACCAGTAATATCCTGCTCCAAAAGAGCCATAATAAGAGTCCTACTACCAAAATCAAGTCCCCTCTTAGAAAAAACTCCATTATCAGTATTAAAAACAAACTTCTTATCACAAACATTACAACTAATCTTCTTCAAATTACTCTTAACATCAGAATTGGTAAAATAGTGTTCCATTTTATCTTCCCCTTTATAGCACAAAAAGCCACGTGCATATGCAAACGGCTTTAAGTAAGTAAAATTAACTATTTAAGTTCAACTTCAGCGCCAGCTTCTTCAAGTCTAGCTTTAAGTTCATTAGCTTCTTCACTAGGAATATTTTCCTTAACATTACCACCATTATCAGCAACTTCTTTAGCTTCTTTAAGACCAAGACCAGTAACTTCTCTAATAATCTTAATTACATTAATCTTAGCAGCTCCAGCACTCTTAAGTACTACAGTTTGCATACTTGGCCCAGCCTCTTCAGCTTGAGCAGGTGCAGCAGCAACAGCAACAGCACTTGGATCAACACCAAATTCTTCTTTCATTGCGTCAACTAATTCCTTTACTTCTAATAATGTCATTTCTTTTAAAGAGCTAATAAATTCTTCCTTTGTTATTTTTGCCATAATAACTTTTCCTCCTTTATTATTTTTAAATCAATTTTCTTTTTGTTCAGAATAAAGATTAAGAGCAATACTCAAATCTTTAACAATACCAATCATTCCACCAGCAAGCATTGTATATAATCCTTCACGAGATGGAATCTTAGCAAACTCATCAAGTTTAGCCTTATCACAAACAGAACTTTCAATATATCCTGCTTTTAAAACCAAAGCTTCATTCTTCTTAGCAGTATCACTTAAAACTTTAACAGCTGCTACATCATCATTTGAAAATGCAATAGCAGTAGGACCAGTTAAATATTCATCAAAATCAATATCTAAGTCCTTAAATGCAATCCTAAGTAAAGTATTCTTATAAACTTTATACTCAGAATCATTTTCTCTAAGCTTAATTCTAAGATCTTTAATTTGATTATCAGTAAGACCACGATAATCAAAAAGCACAATACTCTTAGCACCATTACACTTATCCTTAATCTCAGACACTACAGCTTGTTTAAGTTCCAATGACTTAGTACTAGGCATAACATTTCCTCCTTATTTATATATTTTATAAGTGCAAAAGATAAGAAGCCCAAAGGACTCCTTTCTATACAAAAGTATAAGTCCTCGGTAGGATTTACTAACAACCTACTGTCTTTGGCACTTGATAACCATATTATAAACTATTTTTTATTAATTGTCAAAACTATTTTGATCTATTCTAACTGCAGGACTCATAGTAGAACAAACACTAATTGATTTAACATATGTTCCCTTAGCAGTTTGAGGTTTAGCCTTAATAATTGTTTTTACAAAAGCATCTAAGTTAGCCATAAGATCTTCATCACTAAATGAAACCTTACCAATAATACCATGAACATTCCCATAACTATCAGTACGATACTCAAGTTTACCTGCTTTAGCATCTAAAACAGCTTGCTTAACATTAGTAGTTACAGTACCAGTCTTAGGATTTGGCATAAGTCCCTTAGGCCCTAAAATCTTACCAATTCTACCTAATAAAGGCATCATTTCTGGAGTAGCAATAACAGTATCAAATTCAAACCAATTTTCCTTTTGAATCTTTTCAATCATGTCAGCATCTCCAACATAATCAGCACCAGCTTCTTTCGCATCCTTAGCAGCATCACCTTTAGCAACAACTAAAACACGAACATCCTTACCAGTTCCCTTAGGAAGCACAATAGCACCTCTTAATTGTTGATCAGCTTTTTTAACATCTAAATTTAAATTCATAGCAACTTCAACAGTAGCATCAAATTTAACATTAGACATATCCTTAACAAGCTTAATAGCTTCATCCTTAGTATAAAGCTTACTCTTTTCTACCTTAGAAACTTGATCCTTATAGCTTTTTCCTCTATTTTTCATTTCATTTCCTCCTTATGTGGTATTAGCGGATTTATACCTCCCACATAGGTTTTACCTATGTAATTATCTTATCTTATTATTTATTAATCCTTAATTTCAATTCCCATGTTCTTTGCAGTACCACGAATACTTTCCATAGCTTCTTCTACAGTATAAGCATTTAAATCTGGTAATTTAGTTTCTGCAATTTCTTTAAGTTGTTCATTAGTAAGACTACCAACAATTTCCTTAGAACCCTTACTAGAGCCCTTCTTAACCTTAGCATATTTCTTAATTAAAAATGCAGCAGGTGGAGTCTTAATCACAAAATCAAATGAACGATCATCATAAATTGAAATCTCAACAGGTAAAACATTACCCATTTGTTCTCTAGTTGCATCATTATATTTTGTACAAAATTCCCCTAAATTAATTCCTGCAGGTCCAAGAACAGTACCAACTGGTGGAGCTGGTGTAGCTTTTCCTGCTTCAATTTGTAATTTAATTACTTTAACAACTTCTTTATTCACGAAAAACACTCTCCTTTTCTAGTTTTTTAAGTTTTCGCGAGTGGTAATAATAGCTCCGCTTTGCCTCCCACTTAAATTTATATACATATATTTAAAACTAAATATACATAAACGTATTAAATAATAGCACTATTTCCAAAAAAATGCAAGTCTATGCCTTCTCAATTTGTGAAATAGAAGCCTCAACCTCAGTTTCTTGTCCAAATAAATCAACCAAAACAATAATTTGTTGATTTTCTAAATCCAAAGAAGAAACCTTTCCTTCCATACCAGAAAAAGGTCCAGAAGTAATCTTAACAACTTCCCCTTCTTTAAGATCAGAAGAAACCTCTAACCTACTCATACCCATATTATTAAGTATCTTATCAACTTCATAAGGTTGTAAAGGTGTAGGTTTAGCACCCTTACCACTCGATCCAATAAACCCAGTAACACCAGGAGTATTACGAACAACAAACCAAGCTTCATCAGTCATAACCATCTCAACAAGAACATAACCAGGAAACAACTTCTTAACCTTTTCCTTAGTTACACCATCTTTAACCTCAACCTCAGTTTGTTCAGGAACAATAACCCTAAAAATATAATCCTCCATATTCATAGAACTAGCACGCATCAAAAGTTTTTCTTGAACCTTTTTCTCATGCCCAGAATACGTATTTACAACATACCACTTCTTATCCATATTATCTAAGCTCCTTCAAAAGTGCAAACACTACTGTAATTAAATAAAAATATAAAGAACACATAATAATAGTAACAAAAGTAGCAACAGAATACTTAACCATATACTTCTTATCAGGCCACTTTACTTTCTTTAACTCAAGAATAACTTCCTTAAAAAAGCCATCCTTCTTAGCATTTGCTTTATTCTTAGGTTTAGTTTCCTTTTTTACATCCTTTTTAACACTGCTTTTCTTAGCATTTCCAGATTTCATAACCCACCTCTAATTATATATTTTTTCAAAAGAAAAACACTTTCGTGTCTCACAACTAGAGAATAACACAAAAAGTGTCCCTCGTCAAGTGGTTTTTCACAAGTTATAAAACTAATACCACATAGCACTATAATTACCATCTTTCTTATAATAACTATCCATCAAATTAACAGTTTCGAAATGTTTATAAAGAGAACTCTTTCTATATGTATTAATATTAACTCCAAGAGGAGAAATCCATAAAGACTCAGCAACATAATAATTATTCTTATCAACACCCACCACAATAGCAGAATGCCCTTCACTAACACTTACTTCTCCTAAAAGATCACCAGCTTTTATTCTACCTGAAACAGAAACATCATAAGTAAGTTTAACCTCATCTCCAAAACTATTAAGATCAAGCTCATCACGCTTACCATGAGCCCCTAAATCTCCTATATCAAAACCACCATTATACAAAACCCAAGTAGTAAAACCACTACAATCAAGACCATTAGCCCTCATACCTTTACTAGGTCTAGAATAAATATAACATCCCCAAGGCTTAGGACCCTTATCAATATAAGACAAAGAAGAATACTTAGCACTAGTTAAATAAAGCCCCTTATGATAAAACCTACCTTCTCCATCAACACTATTATAATCAGTAAGCCTACCATTCTCAGAAAAATAACTAATCCTATAAGGAAATTCCAAAGTCAAAAACCTAGCAGCAGCAACAACACCAGCACGAGTACCAAAACCAGCATCACCAATACGAGAAACAAGTATCTTATCCAAAAGTTTTTCCTCATCCTGAGAAAAAGCACCACAAGAAAGATATCTCCTAGAATAATCATACTTATTAGGCATCTTATCAATTAAATCAGTAACAACTACCTTAATTTTCTTATCATAAACACTAACCCTAGTAGAACCTTTTCCCTTTGCATATATCTTATTCCCCTTAATAGAAATAACTTTAGGATCATATCCATCATAAGAAACATTATAATTTCCTATACCAAGAATCTTAACATCAAAAACATCCTTATCAGAAACAGCTAAATAATACCTATCCTTAGAAGCCTCAACATCAAAAACCTTATTAATCTCATCATTTAAGAAAACATTATCATGATCTTTAATATATAACTTATAATTACCAAAAGCACTAACATCATAATCACAAACACCATTCTTTACCTTATTCCACTTCATTTTATCACCCAAAGACAAAGAACAATAAACATCATCAGAAACATTACTAAGTTTTATAACAAAATGCTTATCCTTATAACTAACATCAAGAACATTAATAGGTTCAGGATCAGAATTAAAATTTATATAAAGAAAGATACAAAAACACCCAGAAATAATTAACAAAAAAGAAATAAAAAACCGAAAAACTTTCATATCACACCAACCACTCTAAATATTTAAAAAGAACTCCAAAAAACAAAGAGTTCTAAAATTCTACCATGATAAAGGTAAATCAACCAAGCTCATTGGATCAAGAGTAGTACCATATCCACTACCATACATCATTTGGAAATGTAAATGTGGTCCAGTCGACCAACCAGTAGACCCAACAGCCCCAATAACTTGTCCTCTTTGAACAACCTCTCCAATCGAAACACTAGCACTAGATAAATGTCCATATAAAGAAGTATATGTCTTCCCATTAACATTATGTGCAATCAAAACTGCTCTACCAAAGCCACCATACTCAGATCCAGAAGAAGCATAAGAATATATAACCTTTCCAGAAGTAGTAGCATAAACATCAGTACCAGTATTAGCAGCTATATCAACTCCACTATGATAACTAGCAGTACCAAAAATAGGATGAATTCTACCACCATAGTAAGATGTTATATATCCATATGGAGTAGGTCTTACAAAACCACTAGCACTAGGAGCATTAAGAGAACATGTAGTAACATCTTGATTCTCACTACAACCTTCCTTCTTAAAGAAAGCAATCTGTTCATTTAAAGCCTTTATCTCATCATCAGCATCCAAAGTCTCATCATCAAGACTCCTCTTCTTATCGCCAAGCTTTTCAACCTCTTTAGTAACCTCAGCATTAAGATTATTAAGCTTCTTTTCCTGAGCCTTAAGTTCTTCAACCTTTTTCTTATTCTCAGCAACTAAATCATTCATCTCACCAACTAACTTATCATTAGCCTCAGTAAGTTGTTCAGCAACAGAAAATCTATAAATAAAATCCTCAAAACTATCAGCACCAAAAATAAACTTTAAATAAAAATTATCATTATCAGAAATTTGATAAAAAGCAAGTAAATCCTTTATCTCCTCTTCCTTATCAGAAATCTTATTATTAAGCTTTTTAATATCCTTTTGAGTACTTTCCTGATCCTTTCTAGCCTGAGCTATCTCACGAGTAATTTCATTAATCCTATTAGTAGCATCATCAATCCGCTTCTGAACATCCGCACTCTTACTTTGAGACTCAGCCTTCTCAGCCTCAATAGCCTTTATCTTAGCACGATAATCCGCAATAGTCTCAGCACTAACAAAACAAGGAAACATAAAAGAAAAAAGTAAAACAATTATAACAATTCTAAACTTTTTCATTATACCTTAATATACCTCCTTACAGCCCTAGCACTACCTATCATACCAACAACCATCCCAATAACAAGAATCACCAAAGAAGTATCAATAACAAACGGTACAGGTTTAACAAGTTTTATAACTGGAGAAAATAACACCCCACCAAAATAATCATATAAAGTAGAATATCCAAACACCACAACCAATATAGGAATTATAGAACCAATCATTCCAAGAATAATTCCCTCAATAACAAACGGAAGTTTAATCCTACTATTAGAAGCACCAACAAGCCTCATAATACCAATTTCCCTTTTCCTAGAAAAAATAGTAAGCTTTATGGTATTAATAATAAGGAAAATAGTTACAACAATAAGAGCAAAAGCAGCAATATATGTAATCTTTTCAATAGCATCAAATACACCAACTAACTTTTCAACAAGACCCTCACCATACTGAACAGAACTAACACCATCAAGCTTTTCTATTTCCTTAGCAGTATCCCCAATACTCTTAACATCACGTACCTTTATAGTATAAGTATCCTTAAGAGGATTACTAGCATCATCCCACTCAGAAAGAACAGAACTAAAAGTCTTATTCTCCTTAGCCATTTCATCCTTAACATCAGACTTAGACTTATACGTAAAAGTCTCAATATTAAGATTCTTCTTTATAGAAGTCTCAAAATTTTCCCTAGTAGAATTCTTAACATCAGAATCAAGAAATGCAACAATAGTAACATCCTTTTCAATCTCATTAGTAAAATTCTTAACATTCTCTGATAAAAGAAGTGCCGAAGCAATTATAATCAGAGTTATAGTAATACAAGTAATAGAAGCAAGAGATAAACTAAAATTCCTAATAACACTCTTAAAAGCATCCCTTAAACTCCTAAAAAACGTTCTACAACCTTTCATCTACAAAACTTCCCTTCTTATAATCCTTTTCAAGTCTTCCCTCTTTAAGTACAATAACTCTCTTTTTCATTCTCTTAACAATATCAATATCATGTGTAACCATCAAAATAGTAGTTCCATATTCCTTATTAATCTTATCAAGTATCTCCATTATCTCCATACTAATCGTAGGATCCAAATTACCAGTAGGTTCATCACAAATAAGAATCTTAGGACGATTAACAACCGCACGCGCTATAGCAACCCTTTGTTGTTCACCACCAGATAACTTATCAGGATACTCCTTAGCCTTATGCTTAAGACCAACCTTTCCCAAAACATCAATAACCCTTTTTCTTATAAGCTTACTATCCGCACCAGTAACTTCTAAAGCAAAAGCAACATTCTCATAAACAGTAAGCTTAGGAAGCAATTTATAATCCTGAAACACAACCCCAATCAAACGACGAAGCCTATATACCCTAGAATTACGAAGTTTACCAACATTAACCCCTCCTAAAATAATCTCACCACGAGAAGGTTTCTCCTCACGATAAAGCATCTTAATAAGAGTACTCTTACCACTACCAGATCCCCCAATTATAAACACAAAATCCCCCTTCTCAATAGAAAGATTAAGATTAAATATAGCACCTACCCCATTAGGATAAGTCTTATATACATTCTTCATACTTATTATATCCAAGACAAACACCTCACTTATATTACATTATAACACAAAAATAAAATAAAAAAAGTGCCAAGTATAAAAACTTAAACACATTTTTTCGCAGCAATAGAAATATCCCGACTTTTTCAGTTGTGAAAGATTAAAAGCACCATTTTGCCCAGTAATTTAAAGAGTTTGCGATGCTTTTTAGTTTCCACAATGTGTAAGTCACATAACATTTGGTTACAATCTTTATAAAATAAAGAAAAAAGATGATATCTTATGTTACTTGGTAAAAATACTAATTTTCAATTTTATAAATCCCTTATTTTATAAGGCTTAAAGACATATTTTTACTCTTATAAACTGAAAAAGTCGGGTTATAACACAAAAATAAAATAAAAAAAGTGCCAAGTATAAAAACTTAAACACATTTTTTCGCAGCAATAGAAATATCCTGTCCACTAGCCTCATAAGTATCCGCAACAAATATAAAAGCAGCTCTATCTACACTCTTTACATATTCCTTCAAAATACCATATTCACTCGAAGGAATAACAACCATAAGAAGTTTTCTATCACCCTTTGAATAAGCACCATAAGTATCATAAACAGTAACATCATGACCAAGCTCCTCATATATAAACTTTTCAATAAGCAAATACTCAGAACTAACAATCTTAAAAGTCTTATTAAAACTAATACCAAGCATAATCTTTTCACTAGCATACCTAGAAATAACAATAAACAAAATAGCATAAAACACCATACTAATTCCAAAAAAATATGCCCCAAGCATAACAATAACACCATTAATAATAGCATTAATCAAAGTAACAGAAATCTTAATATATTTATTAATAATCTTCGCAAGAACAGAAAAACCACCAAAATTAAGACCAAGTTTAAAAATATATCCCTGTCCCAAACCACTTAAAATAGCACCAAAAACAACAAGAACAAGAACATGACTAGTATCAATACCAACAATACCAGATATACCACTTGTAGCCCTAACCATCAAAGGATAAACAATAGCAACAAAAAACGTCGAAACAACCTGATCAGCATCCAAAAACAAAAAGGCCAAAACAAACATCAAAAAAGATACAAAAAACACTACCAAAGAAGGCTGAACACCAAATAAATGCCTAAACAAAACACCAAGTCCACCTGCCCCACCAGATACCAAGTTAATAGGACAAATAAACAAATTATAACTAACAGCAAGAAGCAAAAGACCAAGACTCATCTTACCATACTTCTTCCCATAACTAGAATCATTAAAAATAAGCTTAATCTCATTATAAAAACTCATATCTACTCACCACCATATGCCTCATAAGCATCAAGAACAGTAAAAAACGCATCACTATCTATACACCTAATACCCTCTTTAAGCTTATAATACTCCTTCGTAGGAATAACAGTAAACAAAACAGGATTCTTTTTCTTACTAAAACCACCAGTCGCAGAAAAAATAGTAATAGTATGACCAAGTTCATTTATAACATAATCACAAATCTCATCCTTTTTACTAGTAACAATATAAAAAGCCTTCTTATCAGAAATACCAATAACAACCTTATCAACCAAAAAAGTTATCAAATAAAGAATAATAATCGCATACATAAAATTAGTAAAACCAAAAACAAAAGCACCAAAAACAACAATACTACCCTCTACCAAAAGCATAGAACTACCTAAAGTAAGCTTAAAATACTTATTAACAATTTGTGTCAAAAAATCAGTACCACCTAAAGTAAAACCAGACCTCATAATAAGACCAAGACCAATACCATATAAAGCACCCCCAAACAAAGCAATAAGAAAAGTATCAGCACCACTAATATCAACCAAAGAAGGTAAAAAAGAAGTAAACTCAGTAAATAAAGGAAACAAAAAAGCACCAAGTAAAGACTTAAAAACCTTTTCCTTACTTAAAAACAAAAAACCAATAAGAGCAAATACAAAAGAACAAAAAAGCATAAACAAAGCAGGTTTAATATCAAAAAAATAAGAAAAAATAATACTAATCCCACCAACTCCTCCAAATACTATATCATAAGGAAGAATAAACAAATTATAAGAACAAGCACATATAAATACACCAAATATCATCCATAAATATCTTTTAATTTTATTCTTACTATATATCTTACTAATTACACTATTCAAAAAATCAACTCCTTAAATAAGCCTCAATAAACATATCAATATCTCCATCAAGCACAGAAGAAACATCACTAGTAGAAACTAAAGTTCTATGATCCTTAACCATAGAATAAGGATGCATAACATAACTTCTAATCTGAGAACCAAAATCAATATTCATAGAATCACCACGAATACTAGCAAGTTCCTTTTCCTTAGCCTCTATCTCCATAAGTTTAAGTCTACCCCTCAAAATAGATAAAGCCTTTTCCTTATTCTTAATTTGACTCCTTTCATTTTGGCAAGTAACAACAGTCTTAGTAGGCAAATGAGTAATCCTAACAGCACTATCTGTAGTATTAACACCCTGTCCCCCAGCACCACTAGAACGATAAACATCAATTTTCAAATCCTCATCACGAATCTCAATATCTATATCACTATCAAACTCAGGAATAACATCAACTGAAGCAAAAGAAGTATGCCTCTTATTATTAGAATCAAAAGGAGATAGCCTTACCAAACGATGAATACCCTTCTCACACTTCAAATAACCATACGCATTATGACCAGAAATAGCAAAACTAACTCTCTTAAGACCAGCCTCATCACCCTCAAGAATATCAAGAACCTCAAGCTTAAAGCCTTTTCTCTCACACCAACGAGAATACATCCTATAAAGCATCATAGCCCAGTCACAAGCCTCAAGTCCCCCAGCCCCAGAATGAATCTCAACAATTGCATTATTAGCATCATAAGGACCAGAAAGCAAAACCTGAGTCTCAAGACTACTAACACGCTTATCTAAATCAGAACAAACAGATAACACATAAGAATAAACCTCATCATCATATTCATCCAACAGCAAAGAAATAAGATCTAAACAATCCTTAATATCATCCCTTAAAGAAACAACAAGAGAAACAGAACTCCTAAGAGCATTAAGATTATTAAGAACAGACTGTGCCCTATCATTATTATTCCAAAAAGAAGGAGAATTAACCTCATCTTCTAGCTTTTTAATCTCTAAAAGCTTAGAATCAACGTCAAAGTAACCTCCATAAATCATTTACTTTATTCATATTCTCATCAAAAATACTTTTCATTTCACTTAATTCCATAATATACCTCCAATTTTAATAAAATTATAACATACGGCAGACTATGTCCACAACCTAACTTGAATAATTTCAAAAATTAATATATAATAACATTTACAAATTTCAACTGTCAGAAAAAAGGCCGACCAATAAGTCCTTTTCTTAATTGTATTTAATATTAAGTTTTTTACGTTAGGATTATAAGATTCAATTTTATACAGTTGAACATAATAAACAAGTTTATCAACATATAATTTTATATGGGGAAAGGGGCTTTATTGCCTTTTTTACAAAAACTTGTTTTTTATTTATGTTTTTTGAATGCAATAGCATAAAAAGAATAAAACAAAATAAAAAAGATTAAAAACTCACAAAAAACACAAAAAAATGCACAATTAATTAACTAAAACAATCACTCATGCACTTTTTAATTTATCTTAAAACTATTTATTCCCCTCTGGATTATTATTATTTAATATTTTTACACCACCATTAGCCTCAACAGTTCTAGTAGCAATATCTTTAAGTTCAGAATAAGCCTTATCCATCTTAATTTGTAATTGCTTGTTCATATCATTAAGCCTATCTATTTCAACAGATAAACTTTCAATCTTATCATTTTGTCTATCAATAGTACTCTTATATTCAGAAACAAGCAAATCCTTTTCAAACTTAAAATCCTTAGCAAGTTCTTTTTCTTTATCCTTCTTACCCTTTTCATATTCTTCAAGTAAAAGATTAGGTATTTTAGAAACCTCTTCCTCAAGCGAAACAAACTTCTTTTCATTTTCTTTCGCACTAGCAAGCAATTTATCAGTTTCCTCTTCCTTTGTCTTTATTTCTAATAAACGCTTACTCTTTTCATCCATCCATTTATTATTATCAATTTCTCTATCACGTTTCAATTTGTAATTATATTCCTCAACTTCTCTGTCACGCTCTATCTTCATATTTCTAATCAATTTATCATAATTCTTCTTAAGCTCTTCCTCTTTTTCTTTATATTCAGACTCTAACTTACTAATATTATTATTAACTTCAAGACTTTTATTTTTCTCTTTTTCATCTAAAGAACGAACAATATCCTTATGAGTATTAATAGCAAGAGTCAAATCATTAAGCTCTCCCTCAACACCATATAAATCTTTAAGTTTTTTCTCAAGAACATCAATAGCAGTCAATAATTTATTATATTTTTCATTAAGTTCCAAAGAAAATATATTAGCATCAACATTAACCTTAGACTCCCTAACAGCTTCCTCCTCTTTCTTTATTTTTTGCTCTTTTATTGGATTAGACTTAATCTTAGCAAGTTCTTTTTCCCTCTTCAAAGCCTCATTTAAAGCCTCTAATATCTCTGCCTTAGTATTTTTAAGCGTTATTTGATCCTTATCTTTCATAACACAGCACTCCTTTCTAAAGCATATTATAACCTATCACATAACAAATAACAACATATTCTTTACAAAACTATAAATTTATCTAACATTTAATGAGTTTCCCACTTTTATTTCAAAGTAAAAATCCACCCTTAAAAAGGGTGGTTTTTCTCTGAAGCCTATAAGGCTT
>CAVFIB010000003.1:0-39762 GCA_963622385.1 Bacteroidaceae bacterium
CATACGTACAAGTGTACGATTTATTTTAACGTCTTCATTGACGATTTTTGTCGTGAGATAATTTTAAGTTTTTATTTTCAACCTTACTCCTTGTTTTTATTTTAATATTTATATTTATCAAGTTTATCTTTAACTTGTTTTAATGCTGTTTCATATTTTGATGTTTCTTTTGGTATATAATATTTTTCATTTTTTATTTTGTCTGGGAGATATTGTTGTTTAACAATGGATCCTTTGTAATTGTGTGGATATTTATATCCAATATAAGGACTTTTTAAGTGTTTTGGAATGTCTCCGATATTTTTTGTTTCTATATCGTTTATTGCTTTTGCTATTGCTAGATATGCTGTATTACTTTTTGGAGATAAGGCCATTTCTATAACTATATTTGATAAAATGATTCTGGCTTCTGGAAGTCCAACTCTTTCACTAGCAGAAATAGCACTAGCAAGTTTAGGACCAAGACTAGGATTTGCAAGTCCTATATCCTCATAGCAAATGACAGAGAGTCTTCTATAAGTACTATCTAAATCTTCTGCTAAAAGAAGTCTTGCTAAATAATGAAGAGAGGCATCTACATCTGATCCCCTTATTGATTTTTGAAGACCGCTTAATACGTCATAATGACCATCTTCATTTTTATCATGAAAAAAATTCGGTTTATTACATATGTTTTTTATGGTGTCTATATCTATTTTATGTTTATCATCAAAATAATACGCAACTTCTAAAAGATTGAGTGCAAATCTTAAGTCACCACCTGATATGGTTGAAATATAATTTAATGCTTCTTCAGTAATATCGATATTTTTAAGTTCATCACATTGAATAGCCTTCTTAAGACCCTTTAAAATATCAATGTTTGTTAAAGGTTCTAGTTTAAATATTTGACATCTACTTCTTATGGCAGGATTTATTTTATGATATGGATTAGATGTGGTCATTCCAATAAGTGTAATTAGACCACTTTCTAAACAAGGAAGCAAAATATCTTGTTTGTCTTTATTCATACGATGTATTTCATCCATTACTAGAACCATTCCATCTAACATTTTAGCTTCTTCAATTACTCCTGATAAGTCTTGCTTATTATTTAAGGTTGCATTTAAAAATCTGTAATGACATCCTAAATCATTAACTATTGCATTTGCAAGTGAAGTTTTTCCGGTTCCAGGATTTCCATATAAAATCATTGAAAATATCTTTTTGTTTTTAATCATGTTAGTAATTATTTTATTATCTCCGATTAAATGAGTTTGACCTACTATATCATTTAATGTTTTTGGTTTTAATATAAGTGCAAGTGGTTTTTCCATATACATCTCTCCTAAAAAATATTTTATCAAAAAATAGAGAAAAATGAAAGTCAACCAGAACTTATTTGAAACATAATATCTAAAATAAAAAGAAATAAAAATAATTTATAGTCAAACTATTTATATTTATTTATATTTTTGATATAATTATTGTGAGGTAGAATTATGGAGATAACTGATTATTTAGATTATATTAAATATGAAAGAAAACTATCACCTGAAACTGTTAAGAATTATAAGTATGATTTACTTAAGTTTTCTAGATTTTTAAAGGAAAAAAATATTGATAGTTTTGTAGAAGTTTCGCAAAATGATATTGAGGAATATTTGATTTTTTTAAATAAAATGAATCCTAAGTCTATTTCTAGGAACATAACCTCTATTAATAATTTATTTATTTTTCTTTTAAGGGAAGGTAAAATAAATAAGAATCCATGTGAATTTATAGATAGACCTAAAATTATGAAGAGTTTACCAAGTACTTTAAGTGTAAATGAAGTTTCTAATCTTTTAGATATTCCGTTAAATAACAAATATGATTATAGAAACAAGGCTATGCTTGAATTAATGTATGGATGTGGTCTTAGAGTTTCAGAACTTGTATCACTTACTACAAGAGATATAGATATGGAAAATGATATTATTCGGTGTATTGGTAAAGGTTCAAAAGAGAGAATTGTTCCAATAAATGATTATGCTAAGCATTATTTAAAATTGTATTTAGATAAGCGAGAACTGTTTTTAATAAAAGGAATAAATAATTATTTATTTTTAAATAATCATGGTAGTCAGATGACAAGACAAGGTTTTTTTAAAAATTTGAAAAAGATTTTGTTTGAAAAAGGGATAGATAAAAATGTTACTCCTCATACTTTGAGGCATTCTTTTGCAACACATATGTTAAGTGGAGGAGCGGATTTAAGGAGTATACAACTGCTTTTAGGTCATAGTGATATTAGTACTACTAAAATATATACACATATTAGTAGGGAAAAAATAAAAAAAGATTATATGGATTATCATCCGCATAGTAAGAAGGAGAAATGATAAAATGAAATTCAAAAGAGTATTTTTAATAGTTCTTGATTCACTTGGAGTAGGGGAAGCTATTGATGCATCAAATTATAATGATGAAGGAGCATGCACTCTTGGACATATTAATCAAGTGAATGAACTTTTTATTCCTAATTTGAAAAAGCTTGGTTTTTTAAATACAATAGATATGAGTGTAAACGATGAAACTGAAGGATATTATACGATAGCAAGGCCTACAAATAAAGGAAAGGATACATTATGTGGACACTATGAAATTATGGGTGTACGTTGTAGCTATGCATTTCCTACTTTTCCTAATGGTTTTCCTTCACAATTAATTAAAGAAATAGAAAGATTAACTGGAAGAAAAGTAATTGGTAATGTTAGTGCAAGTGGTACAGAAATTATAAAGGAATTAGGTGAAAGACAACTACAAACAGGAGAGCTTATTATCTATACTTCTGGGGATTCTGTTTTACAAGTTGCAGCACATGAAAGTATTATTCCTCTTGAGGAACTTTATAAAATATGTGAAATTATAAGAAAAATAACTAGTATGAAAGATGAATGGAGAGTAGGGAGAGTAATTGCTAGGCCTTTTAAAGGAAAAACAAAGGATGATTTTGTGAGAACGAGTAATCGTAAAGATTTTTCAATGGATCCTCCTTCAAAATCTGTGTTAGAAAAATTAGAAGAGAAAAAACTTAGTGTTATTGGTATAGGAAAAATATATGATATCTTTAATGGAAAAGGGATTACAAAGAAGGTAAGAACTGCTAATAATAAAGATGGTGTTGATAAATTGCTTGATATTATGGATAAAAAGTTTACTGGAATATGTTTTGCCAATCTAAATGATTTTGATACATTATACGGACATAGAAGAGATGTTGAGGGCTATGCAAGAGCAATTGAAGAACTTGATGTTGAAATACCAATGATATTAAATAAATTGAATAATGATGATTTATTGATTATTACTGCAGATCATGGAAATGACCCTACATTTAGAGGAACAGATCATACTAGAGAGAATACTCCGGTGCTTATTTATAGTAGGGTATTTAAAGAACCAAAAATGCTTCCAATTATGAATACTTTTGCAGATATAGGTGCAACAATTGCGGATAACTTTGAAGTTGATATGCCTATGATTGGAACTAGTTATTTGAAAAAATTAAAATGATAAAGAAAGAAGGCGTTATATGAAAAAAGATAATAGTAAAAAAGTAAAACTAATTGTAATAATAGGAATAGTATTAATTGCTGCTGCTATATTTTCGTTTATGGTAAAAAGTGACAATACTTATGTACTAAAAAGTGAATACAATATGGGGGAAGTAGGGTGCCTTGACGATATAGAGGTTACTCTAAAAGATGCAACTTATATAAATAAAGGAACTGGTATAGAAGTAACATTTAGAATAACTAATAAAAGAGATAATACCATTACTATAACGCCAGATGATTATTTTGTTTTTTATGATATAAATAAAGTTCAAATTCCAAATAAATATTCAAATGACAAAAATATCATAAAAAAAGATGAAACAATAGATTATAAATTACAATATGATGTAACAAAAAAAGAACTGTATGAAATTTATTTTTATTCTCAAGTTGTGGAAAATAATATTAAATTCAGTTTTAAATCAAGTAATATAAATAATAATGAATTATCAGATGAAACGATTGATAAAGAAGAAAAAGCTATGAATCAAGAGTAAGCGAGATAATGTTTGCTTTTGATTTTTTTTGTGTAATCGCAAGATCAGAATTAGATGTTGGCTTTTTTATGAATTTTATGTATATTCTAATCAGAGGTACAAAGATCAGGAAATCACACAGGTTAACATAATATCAATTATAGGAAGTGAAGTGTAGTGAGAAATATTTTGTGTAATATTGGTTGAATTGGGTTGAATATTGTTCTTAGGTTATATTATTTTTAATTATTTTATTAACAGATTATGTGTATGTAATAAATTACATTGTAATAAGTTGCTTAAAAATAAAGAATTTTGATATTAATTAATGGGTCTAAAATTTTGGTTTTTGTGAATTAACTTGAATTAATTTAAGTTAATTATATTACTTTTTTAGTGTCTTGAATTGATTTGAGATATATAATTTATTACTTTTGTTGTCTCGATTTAAAATATAAGCCTAATTTTTTATTTAGAACTCCCTTTTTATGTAAATTAATAAATAGGGGGCTTTGATGAAAAAAATCTTATAGACTATATCATCTATAAGATTACATTTTACGAGACATGATTTCTGCTATTTTTTCAAAAACTTCTTTAGCATTATTTTCACTAACACAACTGTATCCTAATTCTTTTAAAGCTTGTTGTTTAAAATGAGTTAGTTCTTGTGTTCTGCTTAATTTATCTTCTTTTTTTTGTTCTATACGTTTTTCCCATTTTTTGTGAGATTCTGAAACTTTTGAACGTGATGCATTTCCGGTTATAAATAGTGTTTCTGCAGAATAGTAAATTCCTTCATAGATGTATTGTTTATCTTCATCATATATGTATTCAGAAACTGGTATTTGGGTGGTTGATTTAGCCATATACGCCAAGAAGTATTTAAGTTCTTCGATTTGTTCCATATTTTGTAAAAACATAAGTAGATATCTTAGAGTATGATATGATATTTCATCTTCATCATTTAATAATTTATCTTTTAATAATGTTATAATATCTGCTAAAACCGCTTGTTCTTTCTTATTTAGTCCTCTTAAATCAGATATAGATACCCTATTGGTTGAATCTATTATTCCGTCGTTTATACGTGATTCTAATAATTCTATATATGTATCGTTTACTTTTATATTTTTTAAGTCCCCTTCTCTATCCACTCCGAAAAGCATTAGTAGCTTTGTTTGTTTATCTTTTGGCAAATCTTCTATTTTTTCTAGTGCTAAGTAATTATATAACATTTGTCTAGAAACTCCTAAAAATTTTGCTATACTTACTTTTGATATATTAGCTTCATTTATAATTCTACTAGCTTCTTTCATGTTATAACCATCTCCTACTATAATTGTATCATAAGTGTCAAGAATGTCAAGTGTAAACCATGTAAAGTTACTTAAAGTAAATACCAAAGTTTTTTATTATCTTTTCTGACTTCTTTGATTATTCCACTTCCTATACATCTGTCTTCTAAATATAGGGCACATACTTGTCCTGGTGTAACGCTTTTTACTTCATTATACTTAACAAGAATTTCATCATTATTTAAATATTCTAAGGTAACAGGAACGTCTTTGCTACGGTATCTAAATTTTGCATTACAATTTTTAATTTTATCTTTTGTATTAAGAACTAAATTGTCTATTATGCAACTGTCAGAATATAAATATTTGTTATTTTCTCCTTCACAAACATACAATATATTTTTATCTAAATTTTTTCCTACAACAAATAATTTATCTTTTGTACCACCGATATTCAATCCTTTTCTTTGACCAATTGTATAGTGCATTAAACCAATATGATTTCCTATTTCTTTGTTAGTTTCAATATTTATTATTTTTCCTTCTTTATTAGGTAAATAGTTTGATAAGAATTTTTTAAAGTTCCTTTCTCCAATAAAACATATACCTGTGGAATCCTTTTTGTCTTTTGTTATTAAATCATATTTTTTAGCAATTTCTCTTACTTCAGTTTTTTTTAAATCTCCAATAGGAAATAAGACATTTTCTAATTGTTTATTAGTAAGCTGTGCTAAAAAATAAGTTTGATCTTTATTGTCGTCTGTAGCTTTATATAAATTTCCATTTTTCATTTTTGCATAATGTCCAGTTGCAATATAATCTGCACTATATTTTTGGGCTTCTTTTATGAATAAATCAAATTTTATATATTTATTGCACATTACATCTGGATTGGGAGTTCTTCCTTTTTTTAATTCGTCTAAAAAGTATGTAAAAACGTAATCCCAGTATTCTTTTACAAAATCAACTCTATGTAATTTAACTCCTAGCTTATCACAAACCTTTTTAGCGTCATTGTAATCTTGTTCTTGTGTACAAATATCGTTTTCTAATGTAGGATTACCTTTAATATCATTATTTACTAAGCTATCCCAGTTTCTCATAAATATTCCTTCGACTTCGTATCCTTGATTTTTTAAAATTATGAGTGCTACAGAAGAATCAACGCCTCCAGAAACTCCGACTATTACTTTTTTCATATTACCACCAACTTCGGTTTATATTATATCATAAAGTTAACATCTTGTAAAAAGTTTAATCAGCATAGGATCGATAAATACTTTTGCTAAGGATATTACTATTACAAAAATAAAAGCAATAATTAAAATTTTCATATATTTTTCTATTTCTTTTTTGATATTTATTTCTTGTTTAGAGAAACAAACAAGTATTATTTTATAAGATATTTTAATTGCTAAGAATGTTAAAATAAATAGCATAATTAAGTAACAAGCTTTTGATAAAAATAAATAACATATACTAGCGATTATTCCTTTTATACTATAAATATTAAAGATACTAGCGAGTGCTACTCCTATACTGAAAATTTCACAAAAATAAATGAAAATACATGCAAAAACTCCTATTACACTTATTCCTAATATCCATATTAAAAATACGTTATAGGTATTACTTAAAATATTGGTTTTGATTTCATTTAAATAGTTTATATTGGTTTTTATAGTAAAATAATTATTTATAGAAGAATTAACAGTTTCTTTATCGGCTGATGACATGAGAAAATAAAAGATAATTCCTATTATTAAAGTAATAATAGAAAATGATAGAATAAATAAGAATAGATTTTTTGATGTGAGTTTTATTTTATTAAATTTTAGTTTTTTGAAACTTTTATTTTTTAAATTCATTTTCATAGTATCACCACTAAATTATATTTGCTTTTAAGTATAAATACTATCATTTTAATACTACAATTTTCTAGTAATATTGACTAGTTTTTCTCTATTTGATATAATTAACTCATCTGGAGGGATAGATGTGAATAAAAAATTTCAAAAAATAGTTATATTTATTATGCTATTTGGACTTCTTGGTTCATCTTTAGCAGTTTCTATATTATATTTACTTGGATAATTATTATTTTAAAAAAATATGTTCATACTAATTATGGTGATTGTATGAACATTTTATTTTTATGTATTAAGATTTTTTTTACTAGAATTATTGATGTTACTTTGGGAACTCTTAGGACTATTATTACTATTAAGGATAAGGATCTGTTGGCGAGTGTTATAGGTTTTTTTGAAGTGCTTGTTTGGTTTTTTGTTGCAAAAGAGGCACTTGATTCATCATCTGGTGGTGTTCTTATTGGTATTTGTTATGCCTTAGGTTTTGCATGTGGCACATATATTGGAGGTATACTTTCTAAGAAAATATTAAAAGGAAATTTAACTGTTCAGGTAATTACTACTAAAGCTACTCCGTTATGGCTTTCAACGTTAAGAGAAGCTGGTTTTGCTGTCTCAGTAATGGATATAAATCAAAGGAAAGATAAACCTGATAAATATATGTTTTTTATAGAGATAAATAAGAATGACTTTAATAAGTTATATAGAATTATTAAAAAGTTTGATAAAGAAGCATTTATAGTGGTAAATGAAAGTAAAACTGTTATAAATGGATATTTTCAAGGTAAATAGAAATAGCATTTGATAAAAGAGGTACAATTAAATATAAAAAGAGAGAGGTTATTTTTTGTTTTTAACTACTCTACTCTTTTTTTCTTTTTGCTAATAATTTTACATTTGAAATAAAAACATGTTCCTTTGTTGGGAGAGGAATCTATTCCATATTTAAATTTGTGGTCTTCTAGTATTTCTTTTACTATTGAAAGCCCTAATCCTGTTCCTACGACTGTTCTTCTATGTCTTTTGTTGATTCTAAAATACTTATTCCATACTAGTTTTTTATCTTCATCAGAGATTCCTTTTCCTGTATCTATGATATTTATTCTAAGTATTTTGTTGTTTTCTTCTTGAAATGTAATTTTTATTTTTTTATCTTCACCAGTATAATTTATTGCATTATTTATAAGATTATATATAACTCTTTCTATGGATTTTCTGTCTGCGAATATGACATAGTTTTCTGTTTCATTGAATTCAAAAATATAACCATCATTTTTATAAATTGCAAATCTTTCAAGTATTGTCTCTATTTCTTCTTTAATATTTATATTTTCGAGTTTTAATTCTTGTTTATTGTTTTCGAGTTTGGAAAGAAGCAATATATCGTTTACTAGCATATTAAGGCGTTCTGCTTCATCTATAATGATATTGAGATCTCTTTCTCTTTTTTCTTTGTTGTTATAGTTTAAATCTCTAGCAGATGCTGCATAAGCTTCGATCATTGTAAGTGGGGTTTTTAAATCGTGACTTACATTTGCTAAGAATTCTTTTCTAAGCTCTTCTGTTTTGCTAAGTTCTTTTGCGGCATCATTAAGTGTATTAGCAAGTTCTTTTAATTCTAGTACTTCTGTTTCACATAAAAATTTTACGTTTGCATTTTTATTTGCTAGTTTTTTTGCTTCGTTGTTTATTTTTACTATTGGATCTGCTATTCTTCTTGAGAAATAATAAGATATTATAAAAGATAAAAATAGTAGTATAAATGTTACATACAGGAATTGTCCTTTTAAAAGGCTTATACTTTTATCCATGGGTTCAAGAGAGGAATTGGCAAAAACATAAATATCATTATCTAGTTTTTTTCCATAGACAAGTGATTTGTTATTGTATCTGGTGTTTATAAATTCAACTTTTAAATATTTTTTATTACCATTAATGAAGTTGTTTGTTATTACTGATAAAGCTCTGTTATCTTTGCCTGCACAATGTTTATAATTGTCAGAATAAAAAACTAGTTTATCTTTGCTTATTATTTGGATACATACTTCGTTATCTAAAGATAATTCATTGAAAATTTCGGTTTTATCTTCGCTTTGAATATTGTTTTCGATAGAGGATACTGTTTGTTCTAAATTTTTTGTTTGACTTATCTTATAATAGGTATTGAAAAATATTATTTGAAAGAAATATAAAAAACCTAGCATAATAGAAGAAAATATTAGGAAATATATGAATAAATTAGCACGTAGGCTTCTAGTCTTTAATTTCAAATTTATACCCCACGGCTCTTACTGTTTTTATAAGATTTCTATATTCTCCTAGATTATTTCTAAGCATTTTTATATGTGTATCTATTGTTCTATCGTCACCATAAAAATCATAACCCCAAACTTTACTTAGCAATTGTTCTCTTGTAAGGGCAACATTTTTATTGTCAATAAAGTATGTTAAGAGATTATATTCTTTTGGTGTTAGTAAAATTTCTTTTTCATTAATAAAAACACTATGTCCTACTCTATCGACTTTTAAATTTTTGTATATAAATTCATCACTATCTTTTGGATGATTTCTTTTTAAAATTGCTTTTATTCTGGCCATTAATTCTTTGGGAGAAAATGGTTTTGTCATGTAATCATCTACTCCTAAGTCAAAACCAAGTAATTTATCTGCTTCTTCACTTCTGGCTGAGAGTACAATGGTAGGAATATTTTTTATGTCTTTTATTTGTCTATAGGAAGAATATCCGTCTAGTTTAGGCATCATTAAATCAAGAATTATTATGTCATAATCATTTTCTTTTACTTTTTCAATGGCCTCTAAACCATCTCCGGCCTCATCAGTTATATAACCGTCATTGTGGCAATAATCAACAATTATATTTCTTATTAATTCTTCATCATCTACTACTAAAACTTTCATTTGAGTTACCTCCTTAAAGTAATTATATCATATTATAGAAAAAAGACCTAAAGTCTTTTTTATTTTTAAAATTGAAAGAGGTAAAGTAAATATATTTGATATGGATTTGGTTTATTTTGGTTAAGGTTTGTAATAACATAGGAACAATAAGTTCCTTATAAACTATTGTTTATTATATAAAAAATAAAAGTGAAAACTAATTATAAAAACCTCTTTCGTATATGATTATAGATAGTAGATATGGTATTTATAAGTTAGAAATGTGAAAATTTAGTGAAAAGATATGTTTTTTTCTTTATAATAATTAAAGAGCAGCGTTTGCTACTCTTTTTCTGATTCTTTTAACATATTAGTAATTAGTATTCCATAACCTTTATGGGGATTATCTACTACTACGTGTGTTACTGCTCCTACTAGTTTGTTATCTTGGATGATTGGTGAACCACTCATGCCTTGTACTATACCGTTTCCTTTGGATAATAAAGTTTCATCTGTTACTTCAAATAGTATATTTTTAGTTTTGTGATTTTTATCTATACTTAAGATGTTAATTTCAAAGTTTTCTTTATTTTGTCCTTTGATTACTGTTTTGATATAAGCTTTTCCTGTTTTTATGTCATTTGATATAGGCATTAAATCTTTTTTATTGTATTTGCTGCTATAAGTACCATATATACCAGTTTGATCGTTTTTATCTATTGTTCCATATACATTGTTTTCGTCATATATAGCATTTTTTTCTCCAACTGTCCCTCTTTGTGCTTTTTCTATACCTGTTACGTTAGAAGAGAAGATTTTTCCATCTTTAATTTCGAACTTTGTCATTGTTGTTTGATCTTGAATTTCGTGTCCTAATGCCCCGAATCTGTTAGTGGTCGGATCAATAAAGGTAAGTGTTCCTATTCCTACTATGCTATCTTTTACATATAAACCAGTTTTATAAACGTTATTATCTTTTATTAATTTAAGTGTTGTTTCATTTACTTTATTTTTACGTTTATAAGTTATTTTTAGAGATTTTTTATTATTAAAATGATCTGATAGATCAGTTATCCCATGAATAACAGTGTCATCTACCTTAATAATAGTATCTCCGATTTTAAGCCCTGAAGCTCTTCCTGGTGATGAACCTCCTACATTATAGAATCCTACAACGAGTACTCCACTTGATTTTACTTCTATTCCTACATTTTCTCCTCCTGGTATTACACTATTTGAATAAGCATATGCAGTAAATGGTATACTAAATATAGTTAAGAAAAGAATCATCAATAGTTTGTTTTTAAAATTTTTAAAAATCATTTTACCAACTCCTTAAACAAACTACATTATTATTATCTACAAAATAGGACAATTTATTTTATATAAAAATTGGAAGAAAAAAATAACACATAAAGTGTAATTTTTGAATTTTATAGAACTAATTTTGTGTTTTAAAGAATTAACCGTTTTTTTTAAATGATCTGATAATTCGCCATAAATAAAGCTTTATTCCTCTATTTTTCAGTATGACAAAAGGTCTTTTTAATTTCCATAAGATACTTCTTTTTATAGGTTTACTCTTATGGATGATATATGGATAATCTCTACTTGCATCTAGAACACTAATATAGTATCTGTATAATTTTCCAATTTCATAAATATTTTTGTTCAAGATATCATCATCGAGAATTGTTTTTATGATGTTATTAGTACCTAATAATTGTTTGCAAGCACTTTGAGAGTGTGAATTATTATTAACATATACTTTTGTTAATGGTTTATTTATTGCTTTGAAATTATATTTTTTTGATAACTGTAGCCAAAGCGAAACATCTTCACCACTTGTTTTGGTGATATCAAATTTATTGTCCTTTAAAAGTTCACTTTTTATCATAATGGTAGGAAGTGCAATAGAACAACCTTTGATCAATTGTTTCATACATTCTCCATCATACCTAGTAGTTTTTATTTCTTTTTCTGTATCACTTTTTACTCTTATATAATTAGTATGTGAAATATAGGCTTCGGATTTTAGAATTTCTTCCAGTTGATATCTAAGTTTTTCTGCTAAAAACTCATCATCTGAATCTAAAAAGGCTATATATTCTCCAGTTGCATTATCAATACCGATATTTCTTGCATATGATACACCTTTATTCTTACCCAGTTTAATATATTTAATTTTGTTTTTGTTTTTACTGCGTTTGATATATTTTTCAACTATACTAATATCATCTGTTGAACCATCATTAACTAAAATCAGTTCCCAATTTTTATGAGTTTGACTTTCAACTGATTTTATTGCTCTTATAACAAGGTCTTTTCTATTATAGAATGGAATTATTACGGAAATTTTAATTTTATCTAGTTTTTTTGTCACTTGTTTTTCTATATATTCGATAGCCTCTTTATATGGTGTTTCTCTAAAAGAGGATAAAAATTTCTCATCAAAAGCTAGTTCACTATTTTCATATTCTTCTTTTAATTTTTTAGGAATTTCATTAAATATTTTTATCCACAGTTCATTACATTCTGGTAAAGTTTTAGGATTTGAATTTGTGTCCTGTTCAGGGTGAATGCGATATTTAGCTAAAATTTTATCTATGTGATAAAATTTATATTTGTACAAAATATTATTCCAATAATGATAATCTTGTGTTGTTCTATATCGAGTTTCAAATAATCCATTTTCATCAAAGACTTTTTTAGGTATTAAAAGTGTTATCCCATTAATATTGCGATTAATTAAAGAATATTTATCTTTTTCAATTAAGACTCTATGGTTTCTTATAATGCTTTTATATACTTTATCATTTTCATCCATAAGATGATTGTCAGAGTAAAGTACAATATTTTTTTCTTTTTCCTTAGAGAGGAATTTTATTTGATCTTCTATTTTTGTTGGATAATAGTAATCGTCATGAGAGAGCCAAGAAAAATACTCACCTTTCATATTTTTTATAGCAACATTTAAAGCAGTAGCAACACCACCATTTTCTTTTTTAAAATATCTTATTTTACTACCATAAGATTTTGCTATTTCATCTGTTTTTCCTTCATCATCGCTTCCGTCGTTCACTACTATTATCTCCAAGTTTTTATATGTTTGAGCAAGAGCGCTATCTATTGAGGTTTTTATATAGTTTGAACCATTATAAACGGGAATTACAATACTGACTAAAGGGTTAAAAGTTTGTTTTTCTTTACATTTGGGCTCGTATTTATTTATAAACTTTTCTACTGATTCACTTAAATTATCATAATTTTGATAATTAAAATTTGAATTATCAAAATAATAAGTATGGTAAATAGTATGTTTGTATATTTCAAAAATATTTTTATTTATTTTTTCTAATTCGTTTTTAAAATAAGTTACAAAACTTTTTTTGTCATCTTCATTTGTTAACTTTTCATATGAAGAAAAGAAAAAATTCAAGCAGTTATTGTAGAAAAATATTCTAGAAAATTCATCATTTTTATAATAGAAATATTCAAGTGTATCTCTAATAGAATTAATAGTGTCAAAATAGTTTTCTATTTTTTTACATTGAGATATTTGGTTTTCAGTATTTAATCTATAATATTTGTAGAGGTTAGGAATATAGATTATTTTTTTAGCCTCACAGATAATAGGAAGAATTTTCATTAAATCATTAGCATGAGTACCTTTATAAGAAAATTTAGAAAATAATTTTCTTTTTATTATTTTTGTACTGCTAGAGGCACAGGCCCAATGGCCCATTAAAATTTTATTGTTTATTTCATAAGGCTTACTTTCAAATGAGTTTATATCCATTGTAGAAACGTAAATATTATCGTTATAAATTGAGGATTTAATAATATTATTTTCATCAAAATATTTAGCAATATCTGAAATAACAATATCTGCATTTGTTTTCAAAGCTTGATATAACATTTTTTTGTAATACTTATTATCTACAAAATCATCAGCACTTTGAACTCCAATGTAAACACCCTTAGATTTTTTTATTCCTTTTTGGATTGAAGGCCCTGACCCAAGTCTTTCCTCGTTTTTGATAATTTTTATTATTTTTTTAAATTTCTTTTTTCCTTTTATGAAACTATAGACTTTTTCTAATGATTTATCAATAGAACAGTCATCTATAATAATTATTTCAACATTTGTACCTATTTTTTTTGTTACAGATTCTAGGCATTTTGTGATATATTTTTCTTCATTATACATTGGAATTATAATGCTTAAATCTTTCATCTTATTACTCCTGACTTTTAAAAATTTTATAGTTTTACAAAGCTAATATTAGTTAAATAATATATTGTTAAAATATTTTTTACTTTTTCCACACATTTCTATTAATATAGTGAGTATAACTCAATATTATATTGACTACAGTTTGTGAAACATTATTTTTATTGTAATCCTCTACAATTGCAGGTCTACTTTTTCTACCAGTTACGACATTAATAGAATCAATAATATTTTCTAGCTCTAGACCACTCATTACTAATGTTCCGTTGTCCATTCCTTCTGGTCTTTCGTGGGCTTGTCTTATTGTAATCGCAGCATATCCCATTAATGAAGCTTCCTCTGTTATTGTTCCACTATCAGATATGACGCAAAATGACTCTTTTTGTAGCTTATTATAATCAATAAAACCAAGTGGTTTCATATATTTGACTAAACTATTAAATTTAAAGTTTAATTCTTCTATCTTTTTTTGTGTTCTAGGATGAACACTGAAAACTATAGGCATTTTGTATTTTTCACATATTCCATTGATAGATTCTAATAAATCTCTAAAATTCTTAGGATTATCAACATTTTCTTCACGATGAGCACTTAAAACAAAATATTTTCCTTTTTCTAACTTTAATTTATCTAAAATTTTGCTTTTCTCTATTTCATTTTCAAATTCTTTGTAAACTTCTTTCATACTAGAACCGATTTTAAAAATAGTTTCTGGTTTGATGCCTTCATCCAAAAGATATCTTCTTGCATGTTCTGTAATTGTCATATTTATATCACTTAAATGATCTACTATTTTTCTATTTACTTCTTCTGGAACACGGCAATCAAAACATCTATTACCAGCTTCCATGTGAAAAATTGGTACCTTATTCTTTTTAGCAGATATTATGGATAAACACGAATTTGTATCTCCATATAGTAAAATAGCATCAGGCTTCTCTTTCTTTATTATTTTATCTGAAAGAGAAATAATGTTGCCTATTGTTTCTGCGGTAGTAGAACCTACTGCATCTAAATAATAATCAGGTTCTCTTAGGTTTAAGTCTTCAAAAAAAATCTTATTTAATTCATAATCGTAGTTTTGTCCGGTATGAACTAAGACATGCTCTGTGAATTTATCTAATTCTTTTATGGTACAGGATAATTTTATAATTTCTGGTCTTGTACCAACGATTGTCATTACTTTCATTTATATTCTCCTTTTTCTATCTATATTTTTAATTGTTTGATAGGTACTAATATTTTTATTCTATATCACCCATTTTTTCTAGTAATTTTACAGTTTCATCAATATTGAGTCTTTTTGTTGTTTCTGATGTATAAGATTCATATTTTATTATTTCACCAGTACCTTTTTTATAAAAATCGTTATAATTTAATCCTCTATCATCCATTGGAATTCTGTAGAAATTATCTAAATCTTCAGCCCTAGACATTTCTTCTCTAGTAACTAAAACTTCGTGTTTTTTTTCTCCGTGTCTTGTTCCTATTATTTTTACTTGGCATTCTTTATTTTTATATTTCATTATAGCTTGTGCCAAAGTTTCAATTGTAGCAGCAGGTGCTTTTTGAACAAATAAATCACCTTGTTTACCATTTTCAAAAGCAAATATTACTAGGTCAACTGCTTCACTTAATGTCATCATGTATCTGGTCATGCTAGGATCGGTAATTGTTAGTGGTTTGTTTTCTTTGATTAGTTTATAGAAAAGTGGTATTACTGATCCTCTTGAGCCCATTACATTTCCATATCTAGTAAGACATATTGTTGTATTAGAATCGTTACCTAATTCTCTTGCTTTTGCTACGATTATTTTTTCCATCATAGCTTTGCTTGTGCCCATGGCGTTTATAGGGTATGCAGCTTTGTCAGTGGATAAGCATATTATTTTTTTTACCCCGTTTTCAATAGCGGCGGTAAGAACGTTATTTGTTCCAATTATATTTGTTTTTACTGCCTCCATTGGAAAAAATTCACAAGATGGTACTTGTTTTAAAGCGGCAGCATGGAAAACATAATCTACTCCTTTCATAACAGGATTAAGAGTGTTTATGTCACGAACATCTCCAATATAAAACTTAATTTTATCTGTATTATATTTTTTTCTCATATCATCTTGCTTCTTTTCGTCACGAGAAAAAATCCTTATTTCTTTTAATTCTGAATTTAAAAATTTTTCTAAAACTTTGTTACCAAAAGATCCTGTTCCTCCTGTGATTAAAAGAACTTTATCCTTAAACATAGATTTATTTAGTGATTGGTTACTCATAAATTTCCTCCTAAGTAAAAAACTTTAATTTCTGCGTTTTCCCCTCTTTTATTCTAAATCCATTATACAGGAAAAAATCTTATTTGTCAGCTTTTTTGTCTTTTTTTATTGCTCTTTTGATAGAAGTTTAATAAAATCAACTAAAAATAAGTGAGCTTTTTTGAGATGGTATAGTTCCAATTGTTGGAGATAGTATAAAGTAAAAGCTTTGTACAATTTATTATATTGAGGATTTGATTACAGTACTTTAATAAAAAATATAGACAAAAAACAAAAAAGCATTAATTTTGCTTTTTTGAATTAATAAACATATGTATAGAAAGAATAATTCCTCTATTTTTTATGTTTAGTAAATTTCTTTTTAATCTCCATATAATGCTTTTTTTATTTTTAGAATTATCTATATTACAAATTGGTTTATATTTTAAACTTTTGTCTAATAGATCTATATATTTTTTGTATAAAATACCGACTTCGTAATAGTTTTTTCTAAGGGTTTCGTCATTAGTTACTAGGTTAATTATAGTATCTAGTTCTTCCAACTTTTCAGTGTTTTTTTGATTTTTACTACTCTTTTCTGTCTTTGTTAAGGTATTATTGATTGCTAGGAAACTATATTTTTTTGATAAATTAATATATAATAATATATCATTTTGGCAACATTTTTCTTCTATAAATGCTTCTTTTTTAATCATTACTGTTGATAAGTTTATATAACAGTTTTTTATTAGTTCTTTAGAGCATTTTCCATTAAAAATACTGGTATTTACTTCGTTTACAGTATTTTCACTTATGATGTTATAATGTGTGTGAGATATTACCCTGTCGTCTCTTAGCATTTCTGTTAGTTGAATTAATAGTTTATCTTTATGAAATGTGCTTTTAGAATCTAAAAATGATATATAATCTCCGGTTATATCTTTTATGCATTGAAGAGTTAGTTCTTGTTTGCTTTGAGGTTCTTTAAATTTGAAATATTTTATTATTTTATTGCTTTTGATGTATTCTAAAATTTTGGTATTGTCTTCGATGCAATTATTATCTATTAAAATTAATTCCCAATTATTAAAACTTTGCAGTTCTACTGATTTGATTGATTGTATTGTTTTTTCTATATCATCGTTACAAAAAAGAATCACAGATATTTTAAATTTTTCAAGTTCATTTTTAACTTGTTTTTCTATATATTTGATGGCTCCATCATAGTTTGTTTTTCTAATATGAGTTTGAAAACTAATATCAAATTTTAAATTTGTATCTCTATATTTTTCTTTTATTTCTTTTGGAATGTCTTCATATATTTTTATCCATAGTTTGTTGCATTCTGGTAAGGTATTTTTGTTTTTTTGCGTATCTTGATTTTCATGAACTCTATATTTTGCTAGAGGTTTATCTACATGATAAAATTTATATTTATATAAAATTTTATTCCAATATTCATAGTCTTGAGTTGTTTTATATTTTGTTTCAAATAAACCGTTTTCATCAAAGACTTTTTTTGGTATTAAAAGGGTTATACCATTTATGTTTCCATTTATTACGGAGTATTTATCTTGTTTTATTAAGGCTCGGTGCCAGCGTATGGAACTTCTATAAACAATACCATCTTTATCCATTACATCGTTATCTGAATATAAAACTATATTTTTGTTTTTTTCTTTTGATAGATATTTTATTTGATCTTCAATTTTTGTTTTATAATATATATCATCGTGAGAGAGCCAAGAAAAGTATTCTCCTTTCATATTTTTTATAGCGATATTAAGCGCTGATGCAACTCCCCCATTTTTCTTTTTTATGTATCTTATCTTGTCTTTATAGGACTTTATTATTTCATCTGTTTTATCAGCACTTCCGTCGTTAACTACTATTATTTCTATATTTTTATATGTTTGGTTAAGTGCACTATCTATGGCTTCTTTAACATAGTTTTCTCCATTATAGACAGGGATTATTATACTGACTAAGGGATTAAATATTTCATTTTCTTTTTTTGAGTGATAGTTTTCTATAAAGTATTTAGTGCTTATGATTAGATTATCATAATTTTTATAATTAAAGTTCGAATTATCAAAAAAATATGAATGGTATAAGGAGTGTTTATATACTTCCAGTAAATCTTTACTTATCTTTTCTAGACCGTTTCTAAAATAACTTGTAAATTCTATTTTTTCTTCTTCTTTTTCTAGGTTTTCAAATGATGTAAAGAAAAATGTCAAGCAATTATTATAGAAAAATATTCTTGAAAATTCTTCATTGTTTTTATAAAAATATTTCATTGTTTCTATTACAGAATCTAAAGTTCCTAAGTATGAATCTAGGGTCTTACAAGAGGATAATTGTGTTTGGGGATGCATTCTGTAGTATTTAAATAAATTAGGGATATATATTATTTTTTGTGATTCTTCGATGATTGGTAAGATAGCCATTAAGTCGTTTGCATGTTTTCCTTTGTAAGGATGTTTTTGTAATAGTTCTTTTTTTATTATTTTGTTTGAACTAGAAGCACAAGCCCAATGTCCCATTAAAACTTGTTTTTTAAGCTCGTGAATAGAATCTGTGTTTTTTTCTATGCTCATGGTGCTGGTATAGATATTATCTTCATAAATGGAAGCTTTTTTTATTTTTTTATCATTATGATAAATTGCAATATCTGATACTACAATATCCGCATTTGTTTTTAAAGCTTGGTATAGCATTTTTTTATAGAAGTTTTTATCTACAAAATCATCAGAACTTTGTACTCCAATATAGGTTCCTCTAGCTTTACTAATTCCTTTTTCTAAAGTTTTAGGGCATCCTAAATTTTCTTTATTTTTGAAAATTCTTATTAATTTTTTATATTTTTTGTTTTTATTTTTCCATTTTCTTGCTTTAGATAGGGACTCATCAGTAGAACAGTCATCTATTACTATTATTTCTACATTGCCTTTTATTCCTTTTGTGATACTATTTAAACACTTCTCTATATATTTCTCATGATTATACATTGGAATTACTATGCTTAGATCTTTCATCTTATTCCTCCTTATTTAAAAGCATCCATTTATGCATTTCTTTTACCATAACTTCATATGATGGAATTTTAAAATTATAGGTACTAGTATTTATGAAGCTTTTATCACATGTAACGTCATTAAAAGGAATAATATCAATGTCTTTGTTAAATTCTTTTTTAAATAAATTAAGTAAATCATACTTACTTATTTTTTTATTATTAGTAACATGATATAAACCATTTAAATCATCTAGAATTGCTTTTTCTATACATTTAGATAATTCTAAGGTTGTTACTCCAGACCAAAAAACATTCTTATAACCATTCACACTTTTACTACTTTCCATGAACCATTTGAATAATCCTATTCCATTTTTATTGTTATCTGGTCCAATTATGGAAGTTCTTAAAGTTAAATTATAATCATTGTTTATTTCTCCTAGTGATTTGGTCATTCCATAAAAACTTTTTGCATCTTTTATGTCATTTTCTTTATAGGATCCCTTTGTGCCTTCGAAAACACAATCAGTTGAAATGTGAATAAATTTGATATTTCTTTTTTTACATAGTTCATCCATATAATGAGGAAAATAACTATTTATAAAAATAGCATTTTTTTTATTGTCTTCAGCATTTTTGTTTAAAATTCCTATGCAATTTATTATATGAGTTGGTTTAAAGTCTTTGATAATAGTGTTTATTTTATCTATTTCTAAAGCATCATAGATATAATCACCTTTTTTTCTATCTGTTCCTTTTACTATATATCCTTTATTATTAAGGTAATTCTTGACTACATGTCCAAGCATTCCTTTTTCTCCGATTACTAATATTTTCATTTTAATTCTCCATTTTTTTTAACAATTCTATAACTTCATCTACATTAAGTAATTTTGTGTTTTTTGAAGTGTATGCTTTATGCTCTTTTATTTTACTGTTACCATTTTTATAAAAATTGTTATAGTTTAAGTTTCTGTTATCCATGGGAATTCTGTAAAAATGTCCCATGTCTTCTGCTCTTGAGATTTCTTCTGCGGTTACTAAAACTTCATGTTTTTTTTCTCCGTGTCTTGTTCCTATTATTTTGGTGCCAACTTTACTGTTTTTATATTTTAATATAGCTTTTGCTAGAGTGTCAATTGTCGCAGCTGGGGCTTTTTGGACGAATAGATCACCTTGTTTACCATTTTCAAATGCAAATAGAACTAAATCTACTGCATCTTTTAAGGTCATCATATATCTTGTCATGTTAGGATCAGTGATGGTTAAAACTTTTTTATTTTCTACTAATTCATAAAATAATGGAATAACAGAACCACGTGATCCCATGACGTTTCCATATCTGGTTAGACAAATAATGGTTTTTGATTCATTACCTAGTTCTCTTGCTTTAGAGACTGCTATTTTTTCCATCATGGCTTTACTTATTCCCATGGCATTTATAGGATATGCAGCCTTATCTGTACTTAAACATATTATTTTTTCTACATTATTTTCAATTGCTACACTTAAAACGTTATCAGTTCCTAAAACGTTAGTTTTAACTGCTTCTATAGGGAAAAACTCACAAGATGGTACTTGTTTTAAAGCAGCGGCATGGAATATGTAGTTAACACCTTTCATGACGCTATTTAAAGAGGATTTATCTCTAACGTCTCCTATATAGAATTTTAATTTATCAGAATTATATTGTTTTCTTAAATCGTCTTGTTTTTTTTCATCTCTTGAGAATATTCTTATTTCTTTTATATCAGAATTTAAAAATTTTTTTAGAACTTCGTTTCCAAAGGAGCCAGTTCCTCCGGTTATTAATAATATTTTATCTTTGAACATTTTCTACCCTCCTTATATTAAGTATATCACGGATGATACAAATATCAACAAAAAAAACCTTAATATATAAGGTTTTCTTAGTTTTTATGGGTTTTATCGTACTCCATAAGAGCTTTATATGCTCTTTCGCAGTTTTTATTGTCTTTATGATAGAAGAATTCATCACATCTTTTTATGTATTTGTCTTCCATTTTACAATCATTTTTAATTACTTTTATAATGTTATCTATAGTTTCGTCATAACTTTTACAGTTTGGACCAAATCCATTTTTATCGTAATTAAAGTATCCTGGATTATAATAATGTGTTTCAAAAATAGTATCAAAGTCAAAATTGGCATATACTACTGGTTTTCTTAAATAAGCAAAATCACAGGCTGATGATGAGTAATCAGTAACAATGAATTTAGATACTTTTGTTTCATATTGAGAATCAACGTCAATTGCTATATCAACATATTCGTTGCCTTTAAAATCATCAAATTGAGCTCTGAAACTTGGATGAATACAAAATTTTATTTTTAAATTATGCTCTTTGAGTACTTTTTGTAATTTTTTATCGTTGAATAATTTATCGTAAAATTTAAAGTAATCACTTTGAGTGAATTCTTCGTTATATTCTCTTCTTTGAGTTCCTGGAATAGTAGGTCCTGCGAGTTTTGATCTCCAGCTTGGCATAAATAAGATTTGATTTTTTTCATTTTCTTTTAGAAAAAGGTTATCGTGACGAGGTAAACCACTTTTTATTAGTTGTTCTTCTTTAAAATAATATTCGCCTTCTAAAATGCTTTTGCATTCTAAAGGACTTGTAACAACGTTTAAAGTAAAGTCTTTATTTATTCTGTTAAGCCAAGAAGAGGAGTCGTGAAGTAAAATTCCGTGTGTTAAATAAATATATTTGAAACTATATAAATCTACGAAGAAGGATCTTTCTGCTCCAAAAGCATTATTAATGTAACCATCTGCATGGGATGAGATGAGATACTTAGCATTTAAAAAGAATAGTTTATATTTAAATGTATGATATTTTATGACTTTACCATATTTTTTAATTCTTTTATAGTCTTCGTATCTTTTATCGATTACAAAATAACAATGTCTATTATCTGTGTTTTCTTGTGATAATGTATACTTATATAGAGCTTCTGCGTTATCTCTACCCATAAATTCTCGATCGCAGAATAACCAAATATTCTTAGGCATAAAAGGTTTAGTAATGAAATAAATAAACCTAGTAAAGACTATTCTTATAAGAGATAAAAATTTTAATTTTCTATTTTTTTTCTTATAATATAATATTCCAAACCAGTATCTTAGTTCTTTTTTGATTCTTCCTAGTTTATTTGGTTTTTTTGTTATATTAAGTTTACTTTTTCCTTTTGTAATCATGAAATCGTCGTGGATGTAATAACTTTTAGAAATATTGCTTATACGAGAATGTTTGATATAGGTATTGGTTACTTGATAATATTTGTTATTATACTTGAAATAAAATTCTAAAACGTCATTCTTTTTAAGAGGTATTTCAAGGGAATAGCCTTCTTTTTTTATTGTGTACTTATCAGAAAAAGAAGTATTAAATTTTGTTCTTGGATAAGTATTTATTTTTATGTAATCTTTTGAGTTTTTTAACTTATAAAATAGTTTTATGTCATTTGATAAATGTGTTATTCTACCATCGATATAAAGAGTATTCTTATCTATTTTTAGGATTTCAATAGTATTTCTTATACCTGATATTTTACATAGATTAGCATTGTTTACAAATGCCTTTTCGTCTTTGAAAGTTACGTTTATATTGCCTTTATTTTTTATTAATAAAGTAAGCATTTTGTAATATGTTTTTATATTTTTTTGGTCAAGAATAACTTCGTCTTCGACATAAGTTAATAGTTTTTCGATTAGTTCTACATATTCTTTTTGTTCTTTTTCCTCTAAAACATCAGTAATACCAAGTCTTATCTTCCATTGCAGATCATACATGATGAAATATTGTAGAAATTGTGGTACTTTTCCTAATTTTTTTTCATATATTTTGATTAATTCAAGTTGACAATTTTTTAAAGTATCAAGATACCATTCTTTTTTTAAATGTGATGTTTGTATAGCAGATGTTTCTTCCATTCTTCTTCTGTAGTTGTATAAAGCATCAGATATAATACCATATTTTTGTTTATCTACTAGTATTTGATAAATAACTTTGGTATCTTCGCTTATTTTTAAATTAGTGTCAAAAGGGCTATTCCATAGCTTATTTTTTCTAATAATACAGGTTGGAATGTGAAGTACTATTCCACTTGGTTCTTCTTTTAAATCAATTATTCTATTTCCTGTAAATTTATAATCTAAGTGATGATATGTGGTGAATTTTTCGAAGAATTTAATTCTAAAGGCTACTAGGTCAATTGAAGGGTTTTCGTCAAGCATCTTAATACCTTTTTTATAAGCGTTTTTATCCCAAATGTCATCACCGTCAAAGAAGTTTATATATTCTCCATGTGCTAGTTTAAATCCAAGATTTCTTGCTGAGGATACTCCGCCATTTTTTTTCTTTTTATATACTATGTTATTTGGATATTTTTCTAGGTATTTTTTACAAATTTTTTCGGAATCATCTGGAGAACCATCATTAATTAGGATAAGTTCTATGTTTTCTTCGAATCCTATTGACTGTCTGATAACACTTTTTATTGCATCTTCAAGATAATCTTCAACGTTATATATTGGTATAATTGTTGTGATTTTATAGTTTTTTTTCATAAAGACTTTCCCCCTTTTTTAAATTTTCCATTTCATAATTGTTTTGTAATCATTGTTAGCACTTGCTTCAAATGCTTTTGTTATGTCTTTTACATCGTTTACTATTATTTCTTCGGAAATTATATTTGTTAAATAATCTACTGCATCTTTATTATTTTCTAAAAAGTCTATAGAGGCTTTGAAATCTTCATAAGAACTTCTGCTGTTTCCTATTAAGGTAAGGCCTTTTTCTAAGACCATGCGTGTATTTATTGGTACATTGTTTTCATTTACTCCGAGTAGTGCTATTGTTCCTTGGGGGTTAATTATATCTATTATTTGATTTATTGCATTTTCTGATTTAGGACCACCAACACATTCGAAAGCGTGATCTACTCTTAAGTCTTCTGGTACTTCATTAACTAAATAAGTTTCATCTACGAAGGGTAAATAGTTTAGTTTGGTCTCGTCTGCATCAAATGCTACTATTTTAGCATCTTTGTAAGCATATTTTAAGATGAGTGCTGTACAAAGACCAACGTTACCGCATCCCCATACACCAAGGGTTAATTTGTTTTTATGACTATAATTTTTAAAATGATCAAGTGCATTCATTGAAACGCTTAAAAGTTCTAGGAGTACTGCGACTCTATCGGGTATTTTTTTATATTCTATGACTCTGTTTCTTGAAATGCAGACAAAGGATTGCATAAAACCATCAATACCACTAGATTTGAATTTACTGCTTCTTAAATAGTTTTCTTTTATTACATCACTTTTTTCTACTGGGGTATTAGGAATCATAACTACTTTTGTTCCTTTTTTGTAAAGACCTTTTGGATCGTATATAACCTCTCCTACTGCTTCGTGTATTAAAGCCATTGGAAGTTTTTTTCTTAGTATTTCTGGTTTTCTAAGTCCAAAAAAATATCTTTTATCTGCAGCACAAATGGATAAGTAAGTTGGTCTAACGATTATATCATCATCGTGTAAGTTTTCTTCAACTATGTCTATTCTTATTTGTTTGGGAGAAGATAATCTATAAGAATGATTAAGCATCGTTTCTCACCGTAACTATTGCACTAGCTAGTTTCAAATCGAAAACAGTTGTAATCTTTATATTGAAAGTTTCTCCCATAACTATTTTAACTGGTTTATTCTTTAAAACAAATATTTTACAAGCATCAGTAAGAATATCTTTTTCGTCTTCTGTTAAAGATGTATATAATTCCATTAATTCAAGGATATTAAATGTTTGCGGAGTTTGTCCATAATATAAAACACTTCTATTAGGAATTGATTCTATTTCTTTATCGTCTAAGCTTTTAATGATTGTATCAGTAGCAGGTATTACAGTATCTACTGCAGAACATTTTTTTCCGGCTTTTATATTATCTTCAATTATTCTTTGGTTTATAAAAGGACGAACTGCATCATGGGTTATTATTATATCATTTTTATTTATACCATAAGTTTTTTCTATGTATTTGCAACCGTTTATTATTGATTCGTTTCTAGTGGAACCACCACAAGTTACTTCAATGTTATCGTTGTTTTTAATATATTTTTTGATTAAATCTTCAGTATAAGAAATCCAGTTTTTAGGAGTACAAACTATTATCTTATCGATATCTTTGTTTATAACAAATTGTTCTATTGTATGTATTATAATTGGCTTTTCGGAAAGCATCATAAATTGTTTAGGAAGATCTTTGTTTCCAAATCTTTTTCCATGTCCTCCTGCTAATATTTCTGCATAAATCATATTATTACCTCTTTTCTTTTAATCTAAACTTTTCATAAATTCTTCGTATTTATCTACTATTTCGTCAGGTTTTCCGTCACCTTTTAAAACACCATCATTTATCCAAATTACTCTGTCACATAGACTTCTAAGTGTTCTTGAACTGTGTGATACTATGATTACGGTTCTGTCTTCATCAGAAATAAGTTCTTTCATTTTGTTATAGCTTTTTTCTTGGAATCTAACATCTCCGACTGATAGAACTTCATCTATTAGCATTATATCCGTTTCAAGAATAGCAGTTATTGCAAAAGCAAGTTTTGAATACATTCCAGAGGAATAGGAGTTAACAGGTTTATAAATAAAATCTCCTAGTTCAGAAAATTCTATTATTTCGTCTATTCTTTCTTTTATTTGGGCTTCTGAGTATCCTAAAAGGAGGCCTGATAAGAATATATTTTCATATCCTGATAATCTTCTTTGAAAACCAACACCAATTGAAAGAAGTGATATGGAATTACCATGTAAATCTATAGAACCAGAATCTGCTGAAAAGATACCTGCTATAGCCCTTAGTAGTGTTGATTTCCCTGAACCGTTCTTACCACAGATACCAAGTATTTGTCCTTTTGGAATTTCAAATGATACATTTTTAACTGCATGGAATTCTTTAGCATTAAGTAGGTTTTTAATGCCAGATCTTGCTAAAGAAAATCTTTTTATGTCTTTATAAAAGATATTTAAATTTTTAACAGTAATAGCAATTTCTTGCTTTTGTTTAGTTTTAACTTGTTCTTTTTCCATTACTTCATCACCTTTACATATGTATTTTCATATTTATATATGGTTCTTATACCGATCAATGAAAGAACGATTCCTATTACAAACCAAAATGCAAGTAGTTTTAAACTAGGGGTTTTCTGGTACATTAGACATTTTCTAAATGATGAAATCATTGCTGCGATAGGGTTAAATTTTTCAAGTAAACCACTATATGGCTTAGGTACTCTGTTTAAAGAGAAGAATACACCAGATATATAGAATAGCATTCTAAATAGTATTGGTACTAAGTTTTTCAAATCTTCTACAAATACTCCGAAATGCATAAAAATAGATGCAAGTCCAAAAGTAACTAGATATAAAATTATATATATTGGTATAAAGAATAAAACATTCCAAGAAATAGGTACTTGATAGATAAACATACATATAACAACTAAACTAAAGGATATTAAAAACTTGATAGTTTTTACAGACATGTTTGTTATCAAGAGAATGAATTTTGGTACATATACTTTTATAACGGTATCTCTATTGTTTCTAACGAGTGAGACTGCTGAGGTAATTGTTCCTTGAAAGAAGTTCCATGCTGTAAGACCAATAAAGACAAATACTGTATAATATTCTTGTTGAGATTTAAATACTATGATAGATATAAATGTATAAATAAGCATAAAACAAATTGGATTAAGGAAAAGCCAAATCCAACTTAAATATGAACCAGTAACTTCAGTCTTTAACTGAGATTTAGTAGAATATTTAATATATTTCCAGTACTTTTTTAAGTCGCCGAAAAATCTTTTAATCATTGTTAACACCATCCTTTTGTAATTTACTATTTTCATATTCTTTTGGAGTATTAAAGTCAATTGTATCTTTGTCGACTATTATATATTTATCCGCTATTTTCTTTACATCAAATTCTAAATTCATAAATGATTGATAAACTTGCCAACCTTTACAATTTTTAATTTTTCCTTCTAAGTATAGTTTTCTAACACGATCAACGTGTTTTTTGAATAGCTTTCCATCTTTTATTTTTATTGCTACTATCGATTTTTCATTTCCAAAGAATAGAATATCATCTGGTTCAGTATTTAAAATAACCTTTATAGATTCTTCTGGGTAATATGTATCACCATATAGGAAACAAATATTATCTTCTATTAATTCTTCAGTAAATCTATCTATTTCTAAGACATTATTTTTAGGTTCATATCTAGTAGAACCTTCTATATCGTATTTTTCATCGTGAGAAGTAATAATAACATCTGGCTTTTCTAATTCTTCATTAAGTTGTCTAACAGTTCGTTTTATTAATGGTTCTCCATTTATTGTAGCGAAATGTTTTGGCAATCCTTTATAATTATTCCATCGAGTTGCTTTCCCATCACACATTATTATATATTTCATGTAATCACCTAATTATCAATATTTTTCATTATATAATCCCCAATTAATTTAGTAGATTGTCCTAATTTGCTTGGTAAGTATTTTTTTCTAAAATCTTCATATGCTTTAACATCATAAGTATCTTCGTTAATGATTCTGAATAAATCTTTTATGTTTTTTGACGTACAAGTTGGTAAAACCTTAGTAGCATCTAAGTTTATACCGTTTTCTGACATATACTTGTCATAATCATAGACATAAAAAAGGACTTTTTTGTCAAGAACAGCAGCTTCTAAACAAATTGATGAATAGTCTGTTATAACATAATCAGCAACAGCTAATAGTTCTATATTTTTAAATCCTGGGCAATCATATATAACATTATGATCAAATTCAAGAGGTTGATTAGGATGCCCTCTTACAATTAATACAAAATCATCTTTATTGTATTCTTTAAACATTTTAGCTGGTCCATCTATATCATACTTCCTAAAAGTTGGGGCATAATATACTATTTTTTTGTTTTTGAATTCAGGATACTTTTCAAATACTTCTTTTTTGAATTTATTTTCATTTTCTAATAGATAATCTATTCTTGGAAGTCCATAATGTAATAAAACATCTTTTTTAACATTAAATCCAGCCTCATAAAAATCATCAAATGCTGGTCCTCCAGCAAGTATCTTTGTATAGTTTTTATGCATGCACATAAGTTCGGCCATTTTTTTGCTTCTTCCAGAGGCGGTATCAAGTGTTTGATATCCTGACTTTTTAATTTTACCAATAGAATGCCATATTTGCAAGACAACAAGGCTTTTTTTATGGTTTAAAACACAGACTGGAATGCAGTAAGAATCAATTATTGCTATTTTTGATGTTGCTAAATGATACATTTGTCTGATGATTGTAAAGAAATATGCTATTTTTTTAAATATATTTCCTTCAATTCTTTTACACAAAAATACCATTTTTATACTGCTGTCTCTTTTTCTTATTTCATCTCTTATCATACTAAAGTCTGTATTTATATCATTGGTTTGTCTGCTTATAAATACTATTTTCTTATTATTGGTAGGTAATAGTTTTAAGAAGAAATAAATAAATTTTAAGATTCCTTTAAAAATATAAATAGCTATTGTTTTCATATTAATTATACCATTGGTAAACGTAATGGTTACCCAACCTTTCTATCAGTTCTTCTTTTTTTATATTATTACATACTATAGACCTAATAAGAACTCAGATAATTCTTTTGCCTTGAAGTTAAAATAAATATCAGTTATTCTTCTTGCTATAGTTAAATGTTACAAGGTACTAGCCATAAATTAGACACCTCTCTAGTAATTATTATATCATACTATTGACGTAAAACAAAATTTTTACTTTATTATACCTTGTTTTTTGTAGTAATTACCTAGTTTTTTGTTACGTTGTCCTCCAAAAACTTGTATTATATTAACTCCTGATGAGTTGTTGGCTTCAATTACAGAGAAACTACTATATCAGTTCTTTTTGAAATGCATTTGTACTTCGCGTAAATATTTTATTACAAAGCGTAGTAATAGAAAGTGTTCGATAAGTAATGAGCTGTTATCCTCAACAGAATATATTTTATTTTTTAATATACCACATCTTTTTTTCATTTTATTGTGCTTATCAACATTTATATTTGGTTTAAATATAATATCCGATCCATTATACTTTGTGTAAAACATGAGTCTTGTTTTTTTTCTATCTAAAGTAATAAAACCAGAAAAACTTTTAATAATATTCATGTCATCATTTAAAAATGATTTTCTATTCTTATCTGTTTCTAAAAGATTTATTTTATAAGTTTTTCCAACTTCATCAATATATAAATGATTAAACTCAAAATATGATGACATTTTTATTAATCCATTTATCCAGAGTTTTCCTTTTTTTAAGGACATATTAGTTATAGTAAAACTATTTTTATTTATTATTTTATCAATTTTTTTATTTTTGAAGTAAGCAAAACCATCTTTGAATTCAAGAGCATCTTCAGGCAATTCATCGTATTTTAGCTTCAGTAAATACAATTTGGTATCTAAAACAACTTTATTTGTATTAATTATAACATCATCGTCAATTTGTTTTATTATGTTAATTATTTTACTTTGATAATCTTTTTTTATATCTGGAGATATGTTTTCAGGAATTTCTTCCCCTACCCTATATTTTATGGCATTAATAAGAATGTATTGTATATATGGCAATATTGACTTATATTTGTTTTTTGAAAGTTCTACTAAATATTCATAATAATACTTTACGGTGTCTGTATATGCTTCAACTCTATATTTTTTATTTTGAGTTGCAGATGTCATATCAAATCTTTTTCTTATATTATAGGTACAATCACTCATTAAAGCATATTTTTCTTTTTTTAATATAATTTCGGTTACATATTTTGCATCTTCGGCATACTTTAACTTTTCATCAAATTTATAATTCTTTGCAACTTCTGTTCTTATAAAAACCGAAGCAACACTTAATTGGATAAAACTTGGATAGTCATTAATATTTATTATTTTATTTCCGTTCTTGTATTTATAATCTAAAGAATGAACACTTTTTTTGCCTTCGAAATATTTTTGCCTACAGCTAATTAGATCAATGTTTTTATTGATGTCAAAAAAGTGGTTAATTTTTTCAAAAACATCGTTGTTCCAAATATCGTCAGCATCAAAAAAATTGATATACTCACCAGTGGCGAGTTTGAGTCCTTCATTCCTAGCTTTTGAAACACCACTATTTTTTTGCTTTTTATAAATTACATTGTCGGGATATCTGCTTACATATTTTTTGCATATTTCATCTGAATTATCTGTACTTCCATCATTAATAAGGATTAATTCAATATTTTTTTCAAAGCCTATTGTTTGATTGATAACAGAGCTAATTGATTCGTCCAGAAAATGTCCAACATTATATATAGGCATAACAACTGAAAATTTAATTTTCTTACTCATATAGCACCTCTTTACTCATTAACTGGTAGTTCCCATTTTTTTATGTTCTTGTTTTTCTTTTTTAGTCTTTTATAATTGATAAGTTTTTCCAGTTGTTTTTTCTTTCCAATTTCATCAGGTATTTGTTGCCCTAAAAACTGTGTTTTCCCGTTTCCTTCGACTATTACTACTTCACCTTTGTCATTGATTGCAACATCCCAACCTATGTATCTTGTTTTATCAAATGCTAATGCTGCTTTTTTAGCTACATTTATTACCTCTTTCCATTTTGGTATCTGAAAACCTTTAAATCTAATATTGGTATCTGGATGAAACTCATAAACTATATTGGTTTCATCTTTGCCATCAGTAATTATAATACCTGTTTCTGGATCTATCATAGCAAGTATTCCTCCATCTCCGCCATTATCTACAAATGAAGAACCTTGTCCAACCTTTATAAATGGTAAATGAATGAAGACATTATCTTTCTCATCTCTATATGTTACTATTCTTAAAGTGTTAAGAGATTCTGGATGTAAAGAAGCTGTTTCTTTGCACTGGATAATTCTTTCTTCTAGTATTACTTCACCGTCTCTTAAAATATAATTAAACATGTTTTTCATGTTATCATAATTAGATAAATCTATCAGTTCTATTCCGGATCCAAAAGATGATGAAATAGGTTTTTTAACGAATTGATTATGTTTATGTACAAAATTTTCAAATTCTTTATAATCTTTTTCTCCTATTTTTATCATATCTCTTTTGTAAAATTTCTTTAAAAGCTCATAAGTTTTATATTTATCATTCAAAGTTTGTTGTCCTTCTTTTTTTCCTAACAAATACAAATAATTTTGTCTATCCCTATTAATTATAAATTTTTTTCTTTGAAAATGATTCTTGTTTTTAAATCCAAACAAGAAATATTCCTTAAATGATAAATTATAATGTACTCTACAATAACTCATATCATTTTTAAAGTAGTTTTTTTCTGTATTTGATAAATTATGTTTATTTGTATATGTATCTATTGTTTCATTTATAACCTTTTTTCTTATTTCATTTGAGCAATAATACATTTTTCTTAAAATAAACGGTCTAAAGAAAATTGATTTTCTAGCAAGTCCCATTATAATTTTCTTTTTTGTTACCATATAATCACTCCCATCGATTATTTTATTAAATGATGATATCTGTAAAAGTCTCCTAAAGGTTTATTTTTTTGTCCCCCCCATAACTGAAGAATGTTTATACCTGAAGAGGCATTTGCTTCTATGATGCACATACCTTTTTCTGTTAAAAGTACATCCCATGCAACAAAGTTTAAATACGGAAATTTATTAGCTAAGTCAACTATTTCACGTTTTATCTTATTCCAATTCGGAATTTTAACTCCTTCTATAGGACGTTTACTATCAGGGTGTATTTTGTAAGTATTTGTGTTGTGTAGACATTTAGCAGCGCTTAATTCACCTGTTTCTAAATCCACCTTTGCAACAAGACCTCCTTGACTACCGTTATCAACAGGTATTGTATTAAAAGTTCCTATTCTTTGAACAGCAAAATAAAGGATAAATTTTTCAGTTTTCGGATCTTTAAAGGTTACTAGTCTAAGAGTATTAGAAGTTTTGTCATAAAGATTATTCAAATATTCGTTTTGTTTTACTGTTTCGCAAACAAAATAGTTTTTTTCTTTTTCAAAATACTTTAGAACATCATTTCTAGTTGTTTCTTTTTCATTTATAAAGTACTTTTTATCTATATATTCAAAAGTAGCTACGCCATTACCTTTTCCACTATCTATAGGTTTTAAATATAAACTATTATTTTTTTCTAAGAATTGTACTAGTTCCTCAGCAGTATTTATATTTTCGCCAAAATTAGCAATGGATTTATTTTGTTTCAGACAATATATCGCTGGAACATATACATATTGTTTTAACAGCTCAGTAGTTACTATTTTGTTGTTTAAAATGAATTTGTAATTGCCATTAATGTATCTTGATTTATACCAATCAAATTCTGACAAGTATTCTTTTTTTCTTTTGTGATTAAGTTTATACAGTACTACTTGGTCTCCTATATATCCACCATTAATGTTCCAATAAAGTCTCTTGAAAAAAGGGACTTTCATATGGGATTTGGCAAATAAAATTCTAACTATCCACAGAAGGGCTAATCTCGCTTTTCTTCCTAAATAATCATTAGTTCTTCTTAAAAATTTCATCATAATTATCACCTTTTCTCTCTTCGATCAATAAATTTAAATAATTTATGTGGCATATGTTTATCATATCCATATATTTTCTTTTTTTGTTCTATTTTATATAATAAATACTTCATGGAACGTGGCTTCAATTTATCTATTTTCATATAATCAGGATACCTATTTATTTCTGGGAATTTGATTCCATTATCTGTAATAGATACGTCAAAACCAAAATATTCAATCTGTTCAAAAAAACTGGAAATTTCTTTTATGTCATTTAAGATTTTTTCCCAATTGGGTATAGATCCTTCGATAGGAACATGCGTATCTGGATGTTCTTTGCATGGTGCTATTTTTAAATCATCTGTTATTATTAATGCATCATGGAAAACACCTGTTTCTTCATCAATAGTAACATTGATTCCACCAGCACCAATATTATCGACAGTACCAGTTTTACTTGAACCGAATCTCATATAAACATTTCCAACTTCAGGAGTTTTGCCATCTGCTTTAAAAACTATTACTCTCATAGTGTTAACGGATCCAGCATATATTTTATTTATAAAATCACTCTGTTTAATATACTCAGTCACCAAATACTCATTATTCTTATCTGATAATATATTGATGATATCTTGTTCAGTAGCTTCATTTAAGTTTAAGTATAACTTATTGTTTTTATAGCTTACTCTATAAAAACCTTCTCCATGAGAACCATTATCTCTTTTTAAGGCTATATCTCCTTCTTTTTTTATTAAATTAAATATATCTCTATAAGTGTTTTTATATCCTCTTGGACAATCCATCATTGGAATTATTTTATTTTCACCTTGTCTTAGCCCAATATAATAATAATATTTCGGAAACAAATGATTATACTCGCTGGCAATGTGTTTAATTGTTATCTTATCTTCGAACCATACTTTATAATAGTTATTTATATGTCTTAACCATCTATACTCAAAATCAGATATGAATTCTTTATAGTTATCTTTAGTTATGCCATACTGGTCTAATCTATATGATAAGAAGCCATGCCTATATGCCCAAAGTTTTGTTTTTACTGGTACATCTTTATTTTCAAAAAAATCATCTTTTACATTTTTTAGCCATCTAAAACTTAGATATGGCACTAATCCTTTAGGGTAAAAAATATCTGCAAATAATTTTGCGAACTTTAATCTTACTTTCTTTGTAAATATCTTAAACTTAAAACCAAAGTCTGAATATAGTTTTCTTTTAGTGTGGTATTTATAGGTTAAAAATTCGCTGTAGTCTTCGTTGAAATAAGAAGCATTACAATATTCTGGATCATTACAAATATTAACGATTTTGATGCCATTACTTGAAATCATTAGTTTTACTTCAGCCATTTCTATTTGAGGGATTTTTTTGAAAATATCGTGAATTATAGATTTTATATTTTTAAAATTCTTTTCTACTAAATTTATCAGTTCTTCGTTTTTGTAAACTTTGCTGAGTTTTACTACTTCTTTGCCTCTTTTGACTAAACAAAATTTAAATCTACCAGTTTTTTCATCAAAGTAAATTCGTGCTTTACTGTCTTCTTGTTCTTTTTCTTTATTTTTTTTATGTTCTTCAACACTATAATTTTCTGATTCATCTTTTTTCGAAATATTACTTTGCTTGGTTATATTATCGACTATATAATCGTCATTATTAACTTTTGCAAATAGTTCTCCAATTAAAGGATCAAGTCCATCCTTATTATATATGCTTAGATAAATAACTGCAGGTTTATCATATACTTTGAACGATTCGTTTGGTTCAACACTTTCAGCAAGGATCAAACTATTGACTTTTTTAGCAGTTTTTTTAATAAATGAATCTAATTTGTCTTGCTCTATTTCTTTGCCATCAAGAAAAAACTTTTTATCGGTATATTTGATAGAAAACTTTTTTTTATAATCTGAGTACATTAATACCAATGACTTTTGTTTTTTTATGAAATCATAAAAAGAAATTTCATCATTTTTTAATTTTTTATCGATAGCAATTATTTTTAAATTTCCATCTCTTAAGTACAATTGATAATAAATGGAAAGTAAGTTTTTATTTAACTCATTAAGTACTTTGTATGTTGTTACGGCATCAGATAACCAAACATTGTATTTTCCATTAGCTCCATATAAATACAAATATTTTTTATATGAAAGATATTTATTGACGTTTTTATTATTAATCTTTAATGTTTTCATTTGATTAGGCAAATATCCATATTTATATGCTTTTATTTTATTGAAAAATGATGTTTTGTGATCGTGAAAAAAATTGTCAATTGCTTTTTCTTTCCATTCCATCGCTGCATTAAGTGTATAGCCATTATAAACCATTCTTGATGAGATGAATGCTAGAATACTTTTTTTCAACTTCGTTTTTTGCACATTTGACACCCCTATTCTACTACCTTAAACTCTTCTTCTTCACCATTTTTATTTAATGCCTTAACAATTGTTTCACTTGCATTTTCAAGTATCTTATTGCAGTTATTTGCTAGGGTCATTCCTTCGTTAAACTTATCTATTGCATCGTCAAGAGCAATATCTCCGCTTTCTAATTTTTTTACTATTTCTTCTAGTTTATTTAGATTTTCTTCAAAAGAATTGTTTTCGTTATTTTTCATTTTTTACCTCCATTATTTGTGATGTTACTATGCCATCAACAAGTTCAGTTGTTATAATATTTCCTTTTTTTACATCGTTTATGCTTTTTATAGTTTTATTATTAAATCTTGTTATAGTGTATCCTCTTTTTATTGTTCTAATTGGGTTTAATGCTTCCATTTTATCGAGTAGTGATACATATCTAGTTGATTTCATTTCTAAGATTCTATTAATGGCAAGTTCTAAATTATCTATTAATATGTCAAGTTTCTGTGTTTTTATTTCATATAGTGCTAGGGGATTTTTTAAGGCATAAGAATTCAGTAATGTACTAAGTCTATTTTTACTGAATTCAAGTTTATTATTCATGCTTTTCATTAGTCTTTGTACTTTGTTATTAATTTCATTTACAAGTTCTATTTTGTTAGGTACTGCAAGTTCTGCTGCGGCAGTTGGAGTTGGGGCTCTTAAGTCGGAAACAAAGTCACTTATTGTGAAATCTATTTCATGGCCTACTGCACTTATGATAGGAATATCACAATTAAAAATAGCATTTGCAACAATTTCTTCATTGAAAGCCCAGAGATCTTCAATGGAACCTCCACCACGTCCCAAAATTATTACATCTAGGTTTAAATCTTTTGCTTTATTTAAACTGTTTACTATGTCTTCTCCTGCTTTTTCTCCTTGAACAAGTGTTGGGATGAGAATGACTTCTGCTAGGTGATATCTTCTATTTATAGTAGTTATTATATCTCTAATAGCTGCTCCAGTTGAAGCAGTAATAACCCCAATTCTTTTTGGAAACTTTGGAATCGCTTTTTTTCTTGATTCATCAAAATAACCAAGATCTCCTAGTTTTTTCTTTAACTTTTCAAATTCAACGTAAAGATTGCCTATTCCATCTTCTTCCATTTCTTCTACATATATTTGATAATTACCATTTGCTTCATAACAACTTATTCTACCTGTTACTAAAACACTAGTACCATCTTTTGGGACAAAGTTAATTTTTGAAGATGCAGATTTAAACATAACCGCAGGAATTCTAGATGTATCATCTTTTAAAGTAAAATAAAAATGTCCTGAGGTATGATTCTTAAAATTACTTATTTCACCTTTCAAAAATACTTTTTGCAAATTAACATCATTATCAAATTTATATTTTATATAATGATTGATTCTACTTACTGTTAAATATTTATCATTCATTATAAGCCTCTTTATGCATTATTGTATCAAGAGTTCCATTTATTAATTTAGTAACTTTTTCATCACTATATTTTTTAGATAATTCTATTGCTTCATTTATCGCTACAACGTCTGGTGTTTCTGTATAAAGAAGTTCATAAATAGCAAGGGATAAAATAGCTTTATCAACTTTACTTATTCTATCTATATTCCAGTCTTTCATATACTTGTTAGCAATAGAATTTATCTTATCTTGGTTTTCTATAACACCATTTATAGAATTTTCTACGAACTCATTTTTTCTATCTAATTGTTCTTTAATTAAATCATTAACAGAAAAATCTATGTTCTTTTCTTTATAAATATATACTTGATATAAAATTTTAATAATTATTTCTCTTAATTCACTTCTATTCATATTGATTTCCTCCATAATCATTATATAAAAAATTAGGTTTAAAGTAAATAATAACAAGAAAAAAACATCTTAGTTTAGGCTAAAATGTTCATTTTAATAAGACAAATAATCTTTTAGTGTTTCAACAGTAGAAGAGCCATTAATTTTAATTCTAGAAATTAAATATTGATAATTTGTTCTTTGAGCAGCTTTGTATGGATTAAACCCAAATCCTAATAGGTATTTATTTTCCTTAGTAACTTCTTGTAAGTCTTTAGTATAAACTCCGTATGGATATGCAATATATTTGAAATTATATTTTTCGTTTTGTTTAAAGTCTTCTCGTATTTCGTCTTTTGTCATGTTTTTAACGTGTTTTTGTCTATTGATATCAACATAATGAAAATTATAACTGTGGCTTTGCAGTTCATGTAAAGGATACTCGATTTTTATTTTTTCCATTAGATCTTCGGAGATGTATCTTATTTCGGTTTCATCGTATATGCCTTCTTCTTTTTCTTTTGTTCTTGAACCCACTACAAAGGTTACAGCTTTAAAATTGTACTTTTTAAGAAGAGGCATAACTAAGTAATAATCATCTAAATTACCATCATCGAATGCAAGAACAACAGTTTTTTTAGGAAAGTTGCAATTACCTTTATACCAACAATAAAACTCATCTAAACTTATTGTTTTATAATTATTATCATATAAATACTTTATTTGTTGCTCAAATATATCATATGACTGAACCCATTGATCTTTTTTGTATTTAGCATTTTTAAGCTTATCTGAAACTATTCTATGAAAAGTAAATATAGGTATTTGAATAGCTTTTTCATGTTCAAGACTTGTGTTGGTACTACAAATATATGCAATTTCTTCATTTATGCTTACCTTATAATAACCATCATTACAATTTTTACCATCATATTTTTTTGTTGTTTCTAAAATAATTGGTTCATTTTTTTTATATTTATATGTTGCCTTTTTTCCTTTTAAATTTTTGTAAATTGTGGTTTTTTTGATTGCTTTAGTGACAGTTGGAGCATTAGAGAGTAATCTACTACAAACATAACCTTCTTTATGTCCATATTTAATCTTATAGAAACCTTGAGGGCAACCTGCTCCTTTATATTTTTTGTGTGATGCTACTGCTATTTTTTTATTGTACTTTATTCTCATTATTTTTTTAGAAGATGAACTAGCTTTTGCTCTTACATTAATTCCATCTTTATTATTAGAAACACTTATATATTTTGTTTTTAAAACATCAACTTTTTTTATAAACCTTACTTTATTTTTATAATAAACTTTATAATAATTACCATAACTCTTGCTATCATATAAAGTAAGTGGAGTGTTATAGGATAGTTTCCTTAAAACATGTTTTCCCTTGGTGTTTGAATATACTTTTACTTTATCTAAAGTAGTTATTACACTAGAGCTTTTATTTGAATAGTTAACATACTTACTACAAATATATTTTATATTTCCATCGTAATTAACTTTATATAATCCACTTTTACAATACTTAGTATAATACTTTTTACTACCTACTACAGTAAATAATATATTTTTTATATTTCTTTTATATATTGTTTTATTAGAAGTACTGTTATATAAAAAAGCTTTCTTGTTGTTTGTTCTAATGGTATGATTAGATATAACTATTTTACTGCTACAGACATAACTTGTTTTATTGTTATGGGTTATTAAATACCAACCCGCTTTGCACCCTTCAGTAGATGCAACCTTAGTTAAACTATTTATTACAACCATATCATTGTAGGATAGACTGTCATATTTTTTATAATTAGTACCTGGACCACTTCTTACATTTAACTTAGTAGTACTAGTTACCCTACCTATTTCAAGTGCATTACAACTTTGTATCCCCACAAAAGATATAAATATGAAAAATATAATAAACCAAAATTTCTTCATACTGCTCCTCCACTACAAATATATTAAAACTTTATAATAATTCATAAAAAAAGTCAGAAAACTGATAACGAAAACCTGTTTAAGTACAGGTGGTAAACCACATAATATTATTAGGATTCTTAAATAAATTTAAGCATTCAACACAAATATTAATTAGATTCCCTTATCGTTGCTTGTACGGTTTAACATATGTTTTCTGACATAACAATTATAACCGATAAAATTATTAAAGGCAATATCTTTTGATAAAAATGTTAAACCTTTTTTAAAATGTCACTTATAAATTTTTTTAAAATGTCACTTGTT
>CAVFIB010000004.1:0-29641 GCA_963622385.1 Bacteroidaceae bacterium
TTTATCTTTAAGTTTATTTTATAATAAAAACAATACTTTTTCAAGTATTATTTTTATTCTTGTTTTGTTCTTTTTAGGACATGTTTGGAATAGTCTTCGTAATAACTATTTATTCCTACTATTCTATCGTTTAGGTATTCTATTTCTTTGTTTAGGAAGTTTTCGAAGTCTATTGTTTCTCTGGTGTTTGGATTACCAAAATAGAATTTATCTATACAACAATTTGCTAGTATATCTGCATATCTTCTGTTTGGGGATGTTAGGTGTGTGTAGTACCCTAGTCCTAGGGCATCGTGACTTCTGCTTGAGGTTGAGTAACTTGCTCCACTTCTTTCATATGAGATTTCTTCTAGGTATTTTTTATATACGTTTTTGTCGTTTTCTGGGATTACGTCTATGACGTTTTTAAATGATGAGTTATCATTTTCGTCATAGTATCTATATATGAATGGATATCCTTCTTTTGCGAAGTATTCTGCTACTTTACTATTGGTGTATATCATAAATGATGCAACCATTCTAAGAACATAGGAATCTCCACAGAAACCATCTAGGTTGTTATATTTGTTTTTAAATAGTGTACTGTTTAAATGACTAAGGTTGTTTACGAGTTCTTCATCAAATGAAGACATAGTTTTATCGAAGATACTATTGAATTCTTCATAGGAATAGTTTTTGGATACTTTTGGGCATTCTTTTGTTATTTCAAATGCTACTAGTTTGCCTAGATTATCTATAAAGAAGTTATATACTTTTACGTTTCTATTTTTGCCTTCGTCTAGGGATAAGTAATTTTTTATAATACCTGGATGAAACATATCTATTTTTTTATCTTCTAAATATATGGTTTCGCAGTTGTTTCTAGCGCATTTAATAGGAAATGAATTCATGTTAAACATACTAGTTGGATCAGAAATATAGATTTTTAGGTTATATAGATCTGGTGATATTTTTGATATTGATATGGCATCATCTTTGTTTACTGTGATATCTTCATCTACTGTGAATATGAAATCTTTACTTGATGTTGTTTTTTTATTAGTGCTACTTTCGTATCTTGGGATAATTACATTATACATATTGTTTATATCGTTTTCTTCTAGGGTTTCTTCTTTTTTTAGGACTGAGGTAATGTTACTACACCAGGATTTGATGAAATTGTTTTCGTTACCTTCTTTGTTTACTTTTTTTATATTGTTTTTTAGGCACTCATCACTAATATAAATAACTTTATTTGAGACAAGGAGTTTTAACATTTTGTTGTAATAGCAGATCTTTTTGTAGGAAATGTTTGGATCTTTTATATAGGTAAGGAGTCTATCTACTACTTCATTTAAAACGTTATCGGAAAGGACATTATAGGCATTGATTAGATATGGGTTGTTTTTAATTAGGCTTTCTGAGTAACTCATGTTTTCAAGTTCAAACATGATATATCTAATGATATTATAGTTATCTACTATTAGAGAGGATTTTACGTTGTATGCTATGTTCATTTCTATATTTTCTAGTCTATTGGCTATATCTTTAAGATAGTAATATCTTTTATGACTGTTTCTTGTTGTTTTTTTTGTTGCTTTTATTTCGTTAATAATACTAATACGAAGTTTTGTGATTGCTTCTAGGTCTTCTAGGTGATCATCGTCTAGGTTTAGAATGGATGCATCTAAAAGTTCTAGGCTTTTGTATATTGATGAGACGTTTCTTAGGGAAAAATCATTAATAAGACTGGTTATGTGTTTAACTAGGTATTTGAAGCTACCTTTGTCTCCTTGAAATGAGGTGTCTTTTGAGACGTTATTTGATATATTACATCCGATTTTGTCAAGTACTTGGTATATGTAACTTAGGTTATTAATATCGTTTTTGTCTTTTTTTTCTTCTTTTTTTAGATCGTTAATTCTATCTTTAATATATTTTTTTAGTGTTATAACACTGGAGGCTTTATCTAGGGTATCTTTGGTTATTTTGGATGAGTTTTGTTCTAGGTTATTAAGGAGTCTGTTTATAATATCAAAGTTATCTAAGCTTTTTTGCTTTAATAGGATTCCTAAAAAGTCTAGGATTTCATCGAATAGGAAGTCTCCTTTTATTTTGCATTCTTTTACTTCATTATCAAAGAAAGTATCTATGGAATCTAGTGCAAGTAAGATATTTAAGTCTGTGCTATAACAGTCATTATTCTTTTTTGTTCTTTTATAAAGGACTTGATAGATGTTTGAAAAATGATTTCTGAATAGAATTATTTTGTTAAATTTTTCTAAGTAGTTGTCTGTTTTTCTTATGTCTATTTCTAGTATTTCTATTAGTTTATAGATAAATTCTGTGTAACATTCTTTATAATTGAATATTGATTTTTCTAGGTAATCAATTACTACTTTAAAGTAATCTTCATTGCTTTTGACTTTTAATACTTTTTTTAAGAGTTCTTGGCTGTCTGCTTTTAGGACTCCCTGTATTATGTCTTCTTTGATAGGATTCATCTTCTAGATTTCCCTATTATTTGAATATCGCAAGTAAGGGCTTTTATTCGTGAGGTGATTCTTCTTGCTTTTACTTTTTCCATTTTGTTTGAGGATGATGCTAGGTGATCTTCTAGTTCTTGAATAGTTAAGTTTGAAGTGAAAAAGGTTGTTAGGTTTTCGTTCATTCTATATTGAAGGAGTGTTCCTAGAATTTCGTCTCTTCCCCATGCTGTAACGTTTTCTGCTCCTATATCGTCTATTAAAAGATATGGGATGTTTTTTATATACTCATACTTGTCTCCGAATGAGGCTTCTTCTTCGTTATTGTTTCCGAATGAAACTTTTAATGATCTTAAAAATTCAGGAAAGTATATAATGGCACTTCTTTCTCCTCTTTTTGCAAGTTCATTAAAGAGTGCTGCTACTAGATATGTTTTTCCACATCCGAAATTACCGTGTAAGTACATTCCTTTTGGTTTTTTTTCTTTATAATTATTTAGAAAATCTATAATGTATCTAATAGCATCTCCTCTTGATGCATCGTCTGTATATATTCCTTTTACTTTGGCATCTTTTAAGGAACTTGGTACATCGTATAAATTTAGGTTTTCTTTATATTTATTAGATTCTAGATCTTTTTGTTTAAATCTACATGCTTTATAAACAAAGGTAATATCTTCACCATCTACGACTGGTAGATTACAATAACCTTTTAGTTCGTTTTTACAACATGAAAGGCCTTTGCAGGTCATACAGTTTTTATATTCTAGAGATGAGTTTTCTAAACTTGAGGTGTGTTTATATAATTTATCTTGTTTTATATCAAGTAAGGAAACTACTTCTTTAAAGTATTCTTTGTTCATGTTATTTAAAAATATATCTCTTAGATTATTTTCTCTTTTTTCTATTAAAGTATTTACTTTTTTCACTTAAACCACCTACTTCAAAGTATAACATGTAACAAAAAAAATAGCTATTAAACTAATGCTATTTTTGATGAAAATTTTCCATTTGTTTTTTGTTTTGTGTTATCTAACCATATTTTTATTTTATATATAGATGATTCTTCTTTTTTTAGTGTTTGTTTTGATAAGTGACCATTTTCACTTAGGTTATCGGTTTTTATGAAAGTATCATCTTTTATTATTTTATATTTAATATTATTGTTAGGAATAGTGTTTTCGTTTGAGGTTATAAGTGCTATGGTGAAGGTTCTATCGTGATTATCATAATTAGTTATTTTAATTGTGTAATCATTTTTTTCTTTGTTTTGACTTATATTTTCTACTTTTAAATTATTTGATAAAGAACTGGATATATTTTCATATGAAGTATAACTGTTAATAAGATTAGTTCTTAGGAAAGATGCTAATATCAAGAAACTGATAACTGTTATTATTCTAAAAATTCTATAAAACATAAATCCCCCTTTGAATGCTTCGTATTATATCATAAAGTTTTAAAAAAGTAAAGAAATATTATAAAAGGGTTAAAATATATGTTATACTCATATCAGAGGTGATATGATGAAGTATATAAGTATTTTTATTGGAAAAATAGTGGCAAAGTTATGTGTAATGGTAGGAAGAGGAAGTGCTTTTCCTGGGACTGTTTCTAAAATGATAGATAAGAATATACTTAAGAAGTTTATACTTCCTGAGAAAATTATTGTGGTAACTGGATCAAGTGGTAAGGGTTCTACTACTAGAATAATTGCAAATGGTTTAAGAGAAGCGGGTTATACTGTGGCTCATAATAAAGAAGGGGGAAATGAAACAAGTGGTGTTATAACTACTCTTTTAAAGAATTGCAAGTTAAATGGGAAAATTAAAACACAAGCAATAGTACTTGAAATGGATGAGAGGTATATAAAATATGTTGTTCCTATAATTAAACCTAGTGATATAGTGATAACGAATATTACAAGGGACCAACCTCCGAGACAAAGGCATACTGATTTTATAATTAATGAAATAAGTAAGGGTTTAACAGAGGATGCTCATTTATATTTAAATGCTAATGATCCGATTCTTCAAAAGTTTTTAAAAGATAGGAAAAATAAGGTAACATATTATGATATAGATAAGTTAAGTACATCATATAAGGAGAATATGTTTAATAGTTTGAATTGTCCTAGATGTATAAAGTGTAATCATGAACTTGAATATGATTATTATTTGATCGAGGATTTAGGTTCTTATAAGTGTTCTAATGAGAAGTGTGATTTTAAAGAGCCAAAGGCTAAGTATGTGATAACTAATTATGATGATTGCAGAATAACTATAAATAATAAGTATTCTATTACTTTAAATAATGATATGTTATATAATTTTTATAATACTTTAGCAGCGTTTTCTGTTTTAGCGGAACAAAATTTGGATAAGGATAAAATAGCACGGGATATAGAAAACCAAAATAGAGATAAGAAGGTTTATAATAAGTATAGTGTTAAGGGAAGACGGGTATTTGTTCTTAATAATAAGTGTGAAAATGCTTCGACTTATAATCAATCAATGCTTTATACTTATCAAAGTAAGGAAAAGAAGACTATTGTTATTGGATGGGAAGAAATATCAAGAAGGTATCTTTGGGATGATTTATCTTGGTTATATGATATAGAATTTGAACTGTTTAACAAGCAGGATATAGATAAAATAATAGTATGTGGTCCACAGAGATATGATTTAGCAGTTAGACTTAAATATGCTGGAATCAATGATGATAAGGTAAAAATACATAAGGATTTATATGAGGCGAAAAATGATATACAGTCTTCACAAGGAGATATATATGCAATATTAAACTTTGACTATGTAAATGATTTTAATAGAGTTATGGAGGAATTTAAATGAAAATAAATATTCTTTGTCTATATAGTGACATAATGAATTTGTATGGTGATACAGGTAATGTTAAAGTAATAAAGTATCACCTTGATAAACAAGGTATAAAATATAATATAGATCATAAATCAATAGATGATACTCTTGATATAAAGAAGTATGATTTAATAATAACTAGTCAAGGAACAGAAGAAAATAGAAAACTATGTTTAAAGCATATACTAAAATATAAAAGTGATGTAAAGAAGTATATTGAGGATAATAAATTCTTTCTTGCAACTGGTAATTCTTTGGGGTTATTTGGAAAAACTTTATATAGTGAAGAAGCTTTAAATATTTTTGAATTTGATACTACAGAGACTATGCAAAGGGTTTCTAAAGAGGTTATTTTAGAAAATGATATATGTAAACCTATATATGGCTTTGTAAATAATAGTGATAATATAAATAGTAAACCATCATTGTTTAATGAAGAAGGAATTAAGTATAAAAACTTTTATGGTACAACTACTCTAGGACCAATTCTTGCAAGAAATCCAGAGTTTTTGGAATATTTTTTAAAGGAATTAATAAGATTTAAAGATGAGAATTTTAAGTTTAAAGAATTTGATTTGGTACTTCAGGAAAAGACTTATAATGAATTTATAAAATTTAAAAAGACTAAGGTTTTTAATAGTCATAAAGCCTAGTCTTTTTTTATTTTACTTGGAATTATATTTTTTAGAGTTGTTTGTATTTTTGGGAAAGCATTGATTAGTCTTCGATGTAGTAACGATTTTTGTGAGATTAAGTTTTTAACATATTTGTTTATGTCTTCGGTTCTGTCGTCCATAGTGACTTTTTTTACTGTTTTTTTGAAGTTATTAACTATATTAAAGGATGCGATTATATCACATAGGAATAATATTGCAATAATTATGGTACTTATTTCAAGACCTGTTGTTGGTATTTTTCTAATTAGTCCTTCGAAGAATGGGTTTACAAAGTATACTAGAACACATGCTCCTAGTCCGAATGGAATCATTGTTTCTAAACAGATTCTACCGTTTATATTGTATTTATTATTGGAATAGTCCCACCATCTGGCTTTGAACAGTTTTTCCATAATATAACTAGTAAAATATTCTAGAACACTACATATTGCTATAGCAAGGATAAATAATGCTACTGGATGATGAACATATTTTGATAGAAATAATACGGCAGAGACTGCTCCTATTCCATATATTGGACAATAAGGTCCTATTAAGAAGCCTCTGTTAGACCAAACTTTATCAGTTAGTCTAGTGTAAATGGTTTCAAGACACCAACCAATTATTGAATAAATAATAAAAAGTAAAAAATAGATACATACTTCATTAAACATATACTTCACCTAAGATAATTATATAAATAATAGAAGGATATATCAAGAAAAAATAGTTGATTTTAAACAAAAATAGAAAAGTGTATAAAAAAAAGACTATAAAAGTCTTAAAATTCACAGTTCCCAGGGGTTCTAGGGAATGGAATTACGTCTCTTATGTTATTGACCCCGGTTAGATAAATAAGTAATCTTTCAAAGCCCATACCGAATCCGGAGTGGACACATGTTCCATATTTTCTTAGGTTTAAGTACCAAGAAAGACCTTCTTCTTTTATACCTAGTTCTTTCATTCTTTTTACGAGTTTTGAATAGTCTTCTTCTCTTTGGGAACCACCGATTAGTTCTCCTGCTCCTGGGACTTCTAAGTCTACTGCGGCAACTGTTTTTCCATCTGGATTTTCTTTCATGTAAAATGCTTTTATATCACGTGGCCAATCTGTAATAAATACTGGACCGTCAAAATACTCTGTTATATATTTTTCATGTTCTTTTGCGATATCTTCGCCATAAGATGGGGTAAATTCAAAGTCTTTACCTGAGTTTTTAAGAATAGTTATAACTTCTTCATGAGTTATTCTGGTAAAAGAACTATTAATTAATTTTTCAAGTTTTGCGATTAGTCCTTTTTCGACGAATTTGTCTAGAAATTCCATTTCGTCTTTTGCATTTTTAAGAACATATTTAACTATATATTTAAGCATATCTTCTTCGATATCCATGACTTCTGATAGGTCACAAAAGGCTATTTCTGGTTCAATCATCCAAAACTCGCTGGCATGAGTTTTTGTATTTGAGTTTTCTGCTCTAAAAGTTGGTCCAAATGTGTATGTTTTCTTAAAGGCAGTAGCAAATGTTTCAGCTTCTAGCTGCCCAGTTACGGTAAGACCAACTTTTTTTCCGTAAAAGTCTTTAGAGTAATCTACTTTTGAGGGAAGTTTTTCTAGATCGAGTGTTGTTACTTGGAACATTTCTCCTGCTCCTTCTCCGTCATTTGCAGTAATAAGTGGAGTATTTACATAAACGTATCCTCTTTCTCCAAAGTAGGTATGAATAGCAAGGGCTGCAACGCTTCTTACTCTAAATACTGCTTGAAATAAATTAGTTCTAGGGCGTAAGTAAGCTTGTTCTCTTAGGAACTCTGCTGAGTGTCTTTTTGGTTGGATTGGATAGTCTAAGGGACAATCTCCAAGAAGCTTGATACTACTTACTTTTACTTCATATGATTGGCCTTTTCCAGAAGACTCAGTAAGGGTTCCTTTTACTTTAATAGAACTACCAATATGATATTTTTGAATATCTTCAAAGGTTGGTAGGCTGTTATCATAAACTAGTTGCATATGTTTGAAACAGGTACCATCAGAAAAGTCTATAAAACCGAAGTCTTTTTGTTTTCTATGGTTTCTAATCCAACCTTCAAGAATAACTTCTTTGTCTTTGTAACATTCAATTTCACTAAATATTTTTTTTAAATCCATTTTTGTTTCCTCCTAAGAACAAAAGACAAGCTAAAGCTTATCCTGAGAACCTCACGGTTTTCTTTTTCTGCTTCATTGATATCATTTCTTGATATTCTCCACAGACTTAAATTCCGATAGTCGCTACCGTACTCTCTATTTTATTTTTATATTTATACTAGCATTTAAATCTCTATCCATTCTAAGTCCACAACTATTACATTTATACTCCCTTTTATTTAAATCTTTATATTCATCATCTCTATTTCCACACAAACTACATATTCTAGATGATGCATAATTCACTTATACTTTTGAATAGATTATTCTTCTTGCCTTTAATTATCATTCTAACTTTTTTTGAACAATATTTGAATACAATCTGAATTTATAAGCCTTATACATACACATATCCCCCTTGGATAATTTAATTATAACAAACAAAACATACGTTCGTCAATGGCTAATGAATTATTTTCATAACTAATCAAGAACTTTCCTATAAGATAAAAAGATGTTACCAAAGGACGAGTTATACCCGTGGTACCACCTTATTTTACTATATTAGTCTTATTTGCTATAACGAGCATACCGTTTTTATAACATAAAACACATCAGAAGTGATCTAAAATATAATCCCAATACTAGCTCCCACCAAACCTAGCTCGCTTAAAATTTCATATACTTCCGTCTTCCTCATTTGATTTCCTATTTATAATAGCACAACTTTTAAACATTGTAAATATCTTTATCAAACAAAAAACACAATCTTTATCAAACAAAAAACACAAACAAACAATCATGCATTTCATAAAACTTCTATTTCATCAACAATTTCCATCTGTTCAATTAAAGCATTCTTAACTTTTCTTTTATAACTCTTTAAACTAAGCATTAAACGTTCTCTATCATCATTTATTTTTTTAGTTTTTAAAAGTGCATCATTAACAATAGCACTTGCATTCTCTTTTGCCTCTTTAATAATAAGCTCAGCCTCATGTTTAGCATTACTTCTTACTTCAAGAGCAGTATTCTCTATAGTTTCCTGAAGACCCTTATAAGAATTTTCAAGTTTCTTTAAACGTTCATTCTCAAGCTTTAAATGCTCAATTTCATCTTGTTGCCTCTTAATAGTCAAAATATTCTCTTCAGTCTTTCTAATGACATAATCTACAAACTCATTAACCTCTTGTTTATTATAACCACCAGAAACATTTGTAAAATTACTCATACTACCACCCTCTTAATTACCAGTTAAATTCATCTTCCTCTTCATCCTTTTTAGGCTGTTTATTCTTACCAACAGGTTTTTCATCTCCAGAAATCTTACCCTCTACATTAACATTATTTGGAGTACATAAAAATATACCATTACCAAGCTTTTGAAGATCTCCTCCAATAGCATACACAGAACCACTCAAAAAATCAACAACTCTCTTAGCAATTTCAGGAGTCACCCTCTTTAAATTAACCACAACAGTATTACGACTCTTCAAATAATCAGCTATAGTCTGAGCCTCAGAAAAAGCACGTGGTTCCAAAAGAATCATTTTACTTCCAGAATTACTACTTGTTTGTTTAAAAGTATCCTTATAATATTCATTATTATCTGAAGAACCTTGTTCAACCTCTGAACCATCTTCCCCTATAAACTTCTTAATCTTTTCAAATGCCATTTCCTTATCCTCCTTAATTATCCTTGTTTAATAGATTTTATCTCATAATGATCAACTTTATCTATATCACTTTCATTAATTAAAGACAAAGCCTTAAATCCATAAGTTTTACCTTTCTTTACCTCATTAAGTCCTGCAACAGCAACACCAAGTACCTTATTCTTCTTATCATATAAATTAAAAGTTATAACAGTAAACTTCTTATCAGCACTTGCAGTTATATTTCCATTAACATAATAAGCCTTAGAACCACCTTTATACCCATCAACAGTATAAGAACCATCATATTTCTCTATTCTACCAGAATGACCATTTGCAACTGTATAATCATCATAAACAATAGTATTATCATAACTCTTAAAAAACATAAAATAAATAGCAACAATAACAGCAATAACTGCAACTACAACACAAACAATCATAACAGGTTTCTTACTAAAAAAATTCTTCACACCATCAATAAATTTCATAAATAGCTCACCCTTCTTAATCTAGAACACACAAAAAAATGAGATATCCTATATATAAATATAGTTTATCACAATTTTTTTTTCACATCAACATAAATATTAATTAATTTACATGTTTTCTGCTTCCTGTTTACTCTTAAGTGCATATTTCTTCTTTTCTTCCATCATATACTCAGTAACCTTAGTCTCAATTTCATCAAGACTTCTCTTACTAAGATTACTAACAAATACCTCTTCCTTAACAGTATCTATTATAACCTTACCCCATATAAGTCCAGATACAACAGTTAAATCATTAAACATATCCGGAGTTATAGAATAAAGAAAATACCCAAAAAGCAATCTATCATTAGCAATCAAAAGCCTCTTATTAGTAATAACAAATACCGCCGTAGAAATTATATCATAAAACTCATTATTTCTTTGACCAACAAACACATACTTAACCTCTTCCTCAGGATTAAGATGTTGATCAATAATCTTACAATGCTTTTTTAATCTCCATGCAACAGTAGAAGGATATCTCCTCTTAAACCTTTTAGCCTCTTCATAAACAAAACTCACTATATCACCTTATTATCCTTTAAAAACTTAACAAGTTCACTAGTTTCAACATATCCATTAAGCACATCAATTCTCTTACCATCCTTATATAATAAGTTAAGAGGAGTACCCCACTCATTCTCAGACATATAATCATCTGTAGCAATTAACTCATTACTCTCATCCTGAGAAAAATTAGCAATATCTAGATAATAAATAACATAATTATAATCCTTCAAAGATTCCTTAATAGAAGTCTTAAACTTTTGACAATAAGAACAAGTTTCACTTCCAATAAACATAAAATTATATCCATCTTCCTTAATAATCTTCTTATACTCATCTAAAGTAACAGAAACATAATTCTTATAAATACCTTCCTTAGCAAGATCCCTCTTAAACTCATAAGTCTTATCATAAGCACTATCAAAAACTACTTTACCATCCTTATACTCATAAAAAGTATTCTCATCTAAATCAAGTTTAATCTTATCAGAATCAACAAGACCAATCTCAATATCAGAATCCTTAGCAATTTCCTTAAGTTCCTTCTTCAAAGATACATCCCCATAGAAAACATATCCTCCCTTATCTACTATCTTAGAATAATCACTCTTCGATATAAGTTCAACACTTTTACTGCCAGAAGCAACAAAAGCAAGAACAAAAACAAGTACAATGATTACAGTAACTATCAAAGTCTTTACATATTTATTCATAAACTTCCCTCCTAAATAATTTATAACACTATTCTAACATAACTAACAAGAAATAGTAAATATTTAATGTTGAAAAATATCAATTTTTATGGTACAATACAGAAATAAAAAAGGAGGTGCAAAATATGCAATGTGATTTTCTAGATTGGAATGGTGGTATATTCGGAGGTTATTACTGTTCAAAGAAAAAAGATTATGTAGATAGCTCAACAAGAAACAGATATTGCGATAATTCATTAGCATACAGAAATTGTCCAATATATACACAAAGAGATACAGGTTGTTATCTTACTACTTGTATGTGTTACATATTAGGATACAAAGACCATTGCAAAACCTTAGACAGTTTAAGAAACTTTAGAGACTCATATATGAAAAATAAAGAAAAATTACAACCTTTATTAGAAGATTATGATACAGTTGGTCCATTAATTTGCGAAAAAATGCTAGAAGACGATAACAAAACAAGAACAGCACACATCATGCTAGCAGAATATATAACTCCTGCTATTAATTGTATAGAAAATAATGAATATGAAACAGCAATAGAAATATATAAAACAATGACAACAGACTTAATGGATCACTATCAACTTGACAAAAATCTTCTATCTCAAGAAAAGCAAACAATAAACAAACAAAGAAAAATGAAACTACAAACAACATAGTTTCATTTTTTTTATTTAAAACTATCTAAAATAGACTCAAATTCTTTCGGAGGAAAAGCCTCAAAGAAAAGTTCCTTACCAGTAACAGGATGAATAAATCTAATACTCTTAGAATGTAACATTTGTCCAAAATCATTAATTATTTTTCTTCTTCCATAAACAGGATCATTAACAATAGGATGACCTATATATTCCATATGAACCCTTATTTGATGAGTTCTCCCAGTATCTAGTTTACACTCAAGTAAAGTAACCTCTTTTAATCTTTCAATAACCCTAAAATGAGTAATAGAATTCTTTGAGTTTATATCCGTAACAGTATATTTTTGTCTATTATTAAAATCTCTTCCAATCGGAGCATCTATTGTTCCCTTTTCATGCCTAACTACTCCCCAAACTAAAGCTAAATACTTCCTTTCAAGCTTTCTCTCTCTAATCATATCAGATAAAGCCTCATGAACATTATCATTCTTAGCAACTACCATAAGACCACTAGTATCCTTATCAAGTCTATGCACAATCCCAGGTCTTATACTTTTTAGCTTTGAAATACTATTAAAATGATACATCAACCCATTAACTAACGTATGAGAATAATTACCAACTGCAGGATGCACAACAACACCACTTTTCTTATTAATTATAGCAAGATAATCATCCTCATACACAATATCAAGATCCATTTTTTCAGGAACTATATCAATATTTTCTTCAGCAATATCTTCAAAAACAATAACATCATCAATCTTAACTTTATAACTAGGAGATACCTTTTTACCATTAACAAAAACACCACTATCTTTTATCAACTTAGAAACTTTACTTCTAGAATAATCAGTTTCCGAAGAAAGATACATATCTATTCTAATATTATCCTTATTTGCCACTAATTCCATGCTTTTCACCTCTCAAATAATCAATTAAATACAAAACAATTCCGCAACATATAAACACATCTGCAAAATTAAACACAGGAAACATATATCCAAATATATTAAAACTCAAAAAGTCAATCACCTTACCATAAAAAATTCTATCAAATAAATTACCAACTATTCCTCCAATTAATAAAGAAACAGAAACTAAACCTAATCCAGTTTTAACATCAGGAATAATACTTTTTACTATGTAAAATAAAACTAAAATAGCAATAATTATCAAAATAAACTGATAACCTCTAAAAGAAGAAAACGCAGCACCATCATTCATAACCATATCAATATCAAAAAAACCATCAATAATAGTGATAGGATAATTATCAAAAGACTTAACAAAAATCTTTGTCAACAAATCAATTAAAAAAAAGATAGCACTAATAAAAAAAATCTTTCTTTTCACAAAATCACCAAAAACATTATAGCATGTATCATATAAAACATAAAGATTTTAAGTGCTAAAAATTACATTTCTTAAACTTTTAATTATCATAAAAACTATTAATAAATATAGATCACATAAAATAATCTACATCCTGACCAAAATAACATCTTCCCCTATTCTTTCAATTTTATCCCAAGATATTTCAGTTTCCTGATCATTACCACGAAATTTAAAAAACTTTTTATTTTCTTCCAAAACAAGAGAAATAAGCCTCCCACTAGCATCCAGTTTTACATCAATAATATTACCAATTTTCTTTCCATTCAAATTAACTATATCTTTATATTGAAGCTCAGATAAACGCATACATCTCACCTATTAAATTGTATTATTAAAAAAAAGAAACATAACCACTAAAGCTATATTTCAAATATATTTTATTATAAATGATTTATCTCTTCTCTTGTGAGCTCTGTATATTTACTGATCATTTCATACCAAAATTATCCTTTAACATATTTTTTACTACCTCGAGCATACTTTACTTATTGCCTTCATATACTCTTCCATTATACTCTCACCCACATATACTTTAGATAACTTATCATTATCTTCTTCGTTAAAGACTAACATTAATTTCTCTAAATCACTTAGCTCTTCTCAAACATTACAAATATATATAAATTCATTTTTTAATCTAATATTTCTGTTATTGCTTTCATTACTCCTAATTTACCATATTCATAAGTTAATGCCCCTTGTTGATATGCTACATATGGTTCTCTATATGGACCATCACAGGATAATTCTATTGTAGCACCTTGAATAAATGTTCCTGCAGCCATTATTACTTTATCACCATATCCTGGCATTTCATCTGGAATTGGTTTTACATACGAATCTATTGCAGATGCCATTTGAATTCCACCACAATATCTTACTTGTTTATCTGGATTATTAAAAATTATTGCTTCAACTATATCCGCCCTCTTATCACTATATTTTGGTTCCACTTCATAACCAAGTTTTTCTAATAAATAAGCCGCTAAAGTTGCAGTCTTTACACTCGAATTCACTACAGACGGAGCCATATATAATCCTTGTAAAATATTTCTATTCATATCTAAAGTAGCTCCTATATCTTTTCCTTCTCCTGGAATAGCTAACCTTTCACTTGCTAGATAAACTAATTCCCTTTTACCAGCAATATATCCTCCATTAGGAACTATCCCAGCCCCTAAATTCTTAATAAGAGACCCCACCATTATATCCGCACCAACTTCTAATGGTGTTTCTTCTTCAACAAATTCACAATAACAGTTATCCACCATTATTATCACATCTTTTGATACTTTCCTTATCTCTTCTATTACATTTTTTATCATATCTACTGTTATACTTTTTCTATTTGAATACCCCTTTGATCTTTGAATTTCTATTAACTTTATTCTTTCTTTCGTTAAAACTTCTTTTATCTTATGAATATCAAACTCATTATTCACTAAATCCACTTGTTTATAATTTACTCCATATGATTTTAAACTACTAGGATTATCTCTTAACCCTATTACCTCATGCAATGTATCATAAGGAGTTCCTGTAATACTAAGCATCGTATCACCTGGTCTTAAATTAGCAAATAAACATACCGTAAGAGCATGAGTCCCTGAAACAAATTGTCCCCTTACTAAAGCATCTTCTGCACCAAGCACCTCACTATAGATTTTATCTATCTTTTCTCTTCCTACATCATTATAACCATATCCATTTGTCCCATATAAATCATTTGTAGATATATTATTATTTATAAAAGCGTTTAAAACCTTTGTCGTGTTCTTTAAACATATTTCATTATATTTATCAAATATTTCCTTCAAAGCTTGTTCTGCTTCATTTGTCATTTTTATTACTTTATCACTTATCATTAATTCTTTATTCATAGTGTCCCTCCATTCACCTTTATTATTTCATCATTCACATAACTTGCTTTATCACTTGCTAAAAAAAGTACTACATTCGATATTTCTTCCACCTCTGCAAATCTTTTTAACAAAATGCCTTGTGATATATCACGTCTCTGCAAATCATCTAGTTCCTTATTCATATCCGTATTTGTCCAACCAGGACACACACAATTTACATTTATATAAGGTGCATAATACTTTGCCATATTATGCGTTAAAGATATTACTCCTGCTTTCGAAGCATCATATTCACAACTTTCAGGATATCCATTATCCAAACCATTATCACTTGCTATATTTATTATCTTTCCCTCTTTATTCTTTAACATCATTTCTCCAACATGTTTTGTCACCAAATAAGTTCCTATCAAATTAACTTCTAAAACTTTTCTAAAATCATCATAAGTCTTCTCATTAAACAAAGTATCATTACATATTCCAGCATTATTTATTAAAATATCTATTCTGTTATACTTTTCTTTTACCTCATCAATCATATTTTTAACTTCATCTTCTTTTGATATATTACACTTTATTAAAAACGACGATGTATTATATTTTTCTTTTATTTCACTTTCTAACAATAAAGCCTTTTCTTTACTAGTATTATAATTAATTATAACATTTGCACCCTCTTTTGATAAATCTAATGCTACCTGCCTACCTATTCCTTTACTTGAACCAGTTACTAAAACCACCTTATCCTTAAAATCCATAAGACTCCTCCTTAGTGATAAATTATAATTGAAATTAATAAAAAATACAAGTTGACAGTTTTTTGTAAAGTAAGTTTGTTTTTATTCTTTTTTGGGTATATTAATGATATCATATGATAGTATTTATACAAGGAGGAATATAAATGAAATTTTTAGAAAATCTAAGCAAAACACTTTCAGATATGATTGGAATAAATGACAACACCATCTTTTTAATTATATCTAGTATTATTGTAATTATTATCATTGATCTAATCTCAAAAGGAATTATATTCTTAAATACCGAATTTAACAAAAACGAAAGAAATCTCTACTTATTCAATAAAAAAACTAAAATAACAAAATTTATTATCCTAATGATTGCTCTTCTTATTATTTGGGAAAACAAAATACCTAATCTTATTACCCTAGTTAGTTTCGTAAGTGCTGCTACTACCTTCGCAGTTAGAGACATCATCCTTAACTTTTGTGCAGGTTTATATATCACCCTTAAAAAACCATTTAAAATCGAAGATAGAATCGAAGTAAATGATATAAACGGTGGTATAATCGGGGATGTTGTTAACATAAATACTCTTAACTTTGAAATCCTTGAAGTAAAAAACAAAGAAAATGGAGAACAGTCAACAGGAATAATTGTTCAAATACCAAATTCTAAAATCTTTACTAATGCAATCAAAAATTATACCAAAGCTTTTAAATACGTATGGGAAGAACTGAAAATAAAAATTCGTCTAGATGGAGATATTGAACATAACAAAAAAGTATTATATGATATAGTTAATAGCAATGATATTGTCACTAAAATTCCGAAAAAAATGAAAGAACAACTTAATGCCGCTATTAGTGATTATAGAATTTATTATAATAACTTATCACCATTTATTTATACTAAGCTAACCGAAGATTACATTATTTTAACAATTAGATATCTATCTCACCCTAAAAAATCCAGAAATATCGAAAGTCAAATATGGACTCAAATCTATGAAAAAGCCAAAGCAGGAAAACTTGATTTATATACAACTAGCAAATTATAGAAAAAAAAGATAATTCATTAATTACGAATTATCTTTTATATTTTATTCCTAAACATCATAGTCAAAACTAAATCTATCAATATAACAATACATGCTAAAGATGACATAGTATATATTTTTCTCCTTGGAGTCTTTGACATTATCAAACATATTAAAGGTTCAACTATATAAATTAGTAATAAACCACCTATTCCAAACGTAAGTACCGATCTTAAACACACATATCCATCTATATTTAAAAATAATCCAGTATAATCCCACCAAGTTTTATGATATATCTCCCATAACAAATAACCAGTTACATATTCAAGTACTCCTGTTGACAACATTGCAAGTAAAAATAATACTAAAGGATTTTTTTTAATTTTTTTAAGAAGTAATACCATCAAAACTGCCCCAAAACCATATACTGGAAGATACGGTCCATATAAAAAACCTCTATTTACCAACTCATGATCAAATAATAAACAAAATATCTCTTCATATATATAACCAGTTACTGCTCCCGCTAAAAATACCAATATATATAAACAAATAGTCTCCTTTTTATCAAACCTATATATAGCACTATTTATTTTATTAAACCAACTTAACATAAACATCTCTCCTATTATTAATTTACCACAAAAAGATGTTTTTTAAAAGTTTATTTTTTATTAATCAAACTAAAAGAGAGCTTTCACTCTCCATCTATATAAACGCGAGAACACCTCACGGGTCGCGTCTAATATATATTATGGTATTTTTGCTAAATAGTTACTGTTTTTTTTAGAGTTGACCTTATCTATAAACAATTTTCTAGTTGTAGTTTTAATATGTACTTTTTTAAAACTTATATACACCTTGTTATTAAGAAACATAAATTAATATCACATATTCACAATTAAAAACAACTTCCTTTATATTCACACTATTTATAAAAAACTTATTATAAGATTTTTCCTTAAGTTAAAAAATAAAAATTTTATATCACACTAACTCATATTCCCTAATAGCAATTCTATCATCTGAACAATATTCTATTACAAATCTATTTTCCTTTTTGCATATAATCATTCCAATTGTATTATTATTACAAATTTCTTTTATATTTTTATCTATATAGTTCATATATTTTTGTACTTGAGAAATATACTCTGCTTTAAATTCAATTACCTTAAGTTCTATCACTACATAGGCATTATATTTTATATTAAATAATAATAAATCTATTCTATGATAATTATCACCTATTTTAATTTTATACTCACTACCAATAAAACAAAATCCATTACCTAGTTCTTTCATAAATGATTCTATATCTTCAAGTATTAAATCACACAATGTTTTTTCTGTTATTACTTTGATTTTATTTTTATTTCTGATCAATATTGGATTAGGAACTAAATCTTTAACCTCCAATTTTTCTGCACCCACCAATTTACTCTTGGTTTCTATTGGTAACCTCTTATATTCATTACTTTTTATCCTTTTTTGTAATTCTCTTTGAGATAAATTGTTATCTCTAGCAACTTTTATATAATAAATAATTTCATCATAATTATCCATAGAGATTAATAATAAATAATGAGACCAACTCAATTGTGTCAGCAATGATGACACTTTTTCATTACTAAAAACATTATAAAATTATTTCATTCTAAATAATGTTCTTCTATTATATTTTTTTCCAACTTCAATTACTAACTTTTTAGAATATTCATCGATAATATTATCTCCATACTTCCCACCTGCTTCAGATAATAACTTTCCTATTTCAAAATACGTAATAACTGTATTTCTTTCTTTTGAATAATCTTTAACTTTTTTATAAATTTCATTATCAATTATTTTATTTTTTATTTCATTATAATAATTAATAACCATCACTCCTTTCTACGGATCATAAGTCCTAACCTTATATCTCTTATCATCAAAAGTAACCTTTATTGAACCATTAACATCCGTTCTATATATTTTTGTATTTTTTAAAGTTTCTAACACTTCATCTTTAGGATGGCCATATCTATTATTCTTACCAACAGAAATTACTGAATTTTTTGAATTAATTTTCTCTATAAACTCCTTACTTGAAGAAGTATTTGAACCATGATGTCCAACTTTTATAAAGTCTATATTATTTAATTCGTATCTATTCATAATATCCCTTTCCTTCTCTATACCAGCATCTCCCATAAAAATAAACTTTTTATTCTGATAATTTAAATAAATAACACTTGAATTATCATTCTCATTATTATAAGTTTTAGTATTCAAAAACTCCAATTTATATTTATTCAGTTTTAGTTCCTTTACACACGACTTATAATTTATATCATTTTCCTTTAATGCTCCAATAAGTTCATATTCTAAATTATTGTACTGTCCACAATTAAAAACAACTTGCTTTATCTTCATATGATTTACTAAATATAAGGCCTCTTTCATATGATCAGCATCCCCATGAGTTAACACTAAATTATCCAGTTTTTTTATTCCAACTGAATTCAAATATGGAACCAATTTATTTTTAGCTATCTTATATTTATATTCCTGATCTTTTATCTGTATTTGTCCTCCAGTATCTATCAAAGTTGTATTACCATTTATATTTATTAAAGTACTATCTCCTTGTCCAACATCTAAATACATCACATAGTCTTCCTTACTAAAAGGCATAAAGCTATGTAATATAAAAAAAATTATTAATATTATGATGAATTTTGTCCTTTTAGTATTCCAATTAAAAAACAACTTACAGATTATGACAAAATAAATAACTACTGTTAACATACCCATTTTACAGTTATTCACTTTAAGTATTGTTACTTGGTCTAAAAAATGTGATGAAAACTCAATTATTTTGATCAATAAATAAAGTACACTATCTAAGCTAGGACATAAGTAACTTATTAAAGTAAACGGTAATAGAACAGATGATACATATGGTACAAAAAAGAGATTATATAATACTGAAAAATAATTTATCTTATAAAAATTATTTATTGTTATCGGATAAGATACTAAAAACGCTATTAAAGAAATCATAAATAATGAATAAAGCTTATTCTTCGTATTTATCAAGTCCTTAAACAATATCAAAAATAAAGTCACTAAAAATGAATACTTTAATCCAATATTATTTATATTAAGTGGATTATTTATCATTATTATACACAATGCCAAAAAAAGAAGATTTACCGTCGGTATTTTAAGCTTTAACATTTTATTTATCATTAACAATATCGTTAAAATAGCACCCCTCATAACAGACATTGAAAAATTTGTTAAAAACATATAAAAAAGTAAAAACATTATTAATATAATATTTTGTTTTATATCTCTTAATTTTAACTTTTCCAGTATTTTTGCTAAAACTCCTAAAAATATTGATATATGAAGACCAGATATAGCAAACAAATGACTTATTCCATTTTCTCTATATGAAAGCAATATATCCTCATCTATATAACTATTATTTCCGAATATTAAACTATTTATATATGGAGACGATTTCTCTAACCTTTCTCCTCTTTTTAACAACACATTTTTTACTTTATAAAATAAGTTCTTATTATTTTCTACCTTAGTTATACTTTTTATATCTATTACTGTGTATATTTTATTACTATTTAAATATTTCTTATAATTAAATGTATTTGGTACTGTATTACTATCTATTTCCTTTATTTCTCCAGTTACCTCTACCTTATCTCCTAAGTTATATTTGTCATTATATGAACCTATATCCTCCTCATCACAATAAATAAATCCTAAAACTTTTTCTTTTCCCTTTAATTCATACTTTATACCATAATCCTTTACTGTTTTATTCGATATTATAAAACTTTCCTTATCTATAGATTTATATATACTATTATGTACTATATTACTTTGTACAAAATATCCTATTAAAGATATTACTAAAAGTATAATATAAGGTATTTTAGATTGTAATATTTTCCTTAATCTTTTCAAATAGGGCCTCCCCTATTCCAGAAACTTGTTTTATTTCTTCTATTGTTTCAAACTTCTTTTTTGTTCTATATTCTATTATTGCTTTAGCTTTTGATTCACCAACCCCAGATAAAGTCATTAACTCCTCTAAAGTTCCCTCATTTATTGAAACTAATTTCTTATCTTGATTTTCTTCCTTCTTAACACTACTATTACTTGTTTTTTCATCATTCTTAGAGTTTTCCTTTGTAATACAAGCATCATTTGTTATATCCTTAGTACATATATTTTGCACTACCTCTTCTTGTTCTTTTGTCTTTTCAAAATTTCTTACTTCTTCCTTACTATAGATTATTATAACCATCTCATCTGTTATTTTTTTACTTAAATTATTTACTCTATTATCAGCATTTATAGTAAAACCACCAGCTTTTTTTACAACATCTATTACCCTTTGCCCATCTTCTAAGTAATAGACCCCTGGTTTTTTCACCTCACCTTTTATATCTACAATCAACTTTTTTACTTCTTCTTGTTGTGATACTGGTTTTTGTTGACTATTCTTATCCTTAAGAACATTTATTTCCTGTGTAAAATAATAAAATGATAATATTTGTAATCCTACAGATAAAACTAACACTAAAGTAAACAAAATATACTCTTTATACTTAGAATAAAGTTCTAAAAATTTTTCCATATAAAAACACCTCCTACTTAATAATTACCATCCTAGAGGTGTTTTTCCTAAACTTTTTTAACTTTTTCTTAATTTTTTTGTATTATTCTCATAACTTACTCTTTGAACCATAGCAAGTGCTAGTAACGTACACCAACAAACACTACCACCATAACTCATAAATGGAAGAGGTACCCCTGTCATTGGAAGTATTCCAAGTACTCCTGTTAAATTTACCATTATATGCATAAATATATAAAACGCTACCCCAAAACAAATTAATCTTCCCGAAATATAAGATGATCTCTTTCCTATTACAATTATTCTTACTATCAAAACAAAATATAATGTAAATAAAGCTATTGCCCCAATTATTCCTGTTTCCTCAACATATATAGCAAAAACAAAATCCGTATGAGCCTCTGGAAGATATAAATATTTTTGTGTACTATTTCCAAGTCCCTTTCCTGTTAATCCCCCACCATTTATAGCTATATAACCATTACATAACTGATTACCTGATGTTATATATCTACTACAAGGATCATGAAAATTAAATCTTTCTAACTTATCCTTAGGAATAATCTTATCACCACACGTTATTACTAAAACTGCAAGCAACACACTAAATACTATTCCTATACCAAAAATTTTTAATTTTATTTTCGGAGACGTCGGAGATGCAAAAAACATAAGTAAACAAAGTCCCACAAAAATAATCGCAGTTCCTAAATCTCCTTGAAAAACTATAGTACCAGCCACTATCATTGCAACTATCATAGGAATCATCATTCTAAAGAAATTATCACTATACTTCATATTTTTATCATAATAAGTTGCAATAAGTGGAATAATTGCTATCTTAGCAAATTCACTCGGCTGAATACCCAATCCATTATAATTAATCCAACCACTCATACCATTTATTACTTGTCCCAAAAGAGATAACACTACTATTACTCCAGATATTCCTATAGTTGCAAGCCAAGAAAGTCCAGAATATTTTCTTGTAGGAATCATTATAAAAAACAAACAAACTATAAATCCCACAGATAAAAATATAAACTCCTTTAAAAAATATCTACTCGGATCAGCATCATTTAACATATATGCTGTAACATTCGAGGCTGAATAAATAGTTATTAATCCTAGGGTAAACAGTATTACTGAAATAATTAAAAGCGGTTTATCTATCTTCTTCAATATTTTTAACATAATCTACCTCCATATTATAATAACACAAATTATTGTTTTTTTAAATAAAATAGTTTTTTATAATGTCAAAAAGTTACTAATTATAATAAACTATATTAGATATCAAAAAGGAGGATGTTTATGTATTATTACGGAAATTCCTATGGCTATGGCCAAGGTTGTGGATGTCAACAAGCCAGTAACTATGGTGGTTACTACGGCGGAGGATATTCAAATGGATATGCTATCATTTTAGTTTTATTTATTTTATTAATAATCATAATTGGCGCAAGAAATTGGGCTTAGTTAAGACAAAATATTTAATTTCTGGATTGTTATCATTTTATGTTAACAATCCTTTTTATTTTCATCTTTCTGTGATATGATATATTTATATTAGAGGTGCAATATGAAAAAAAATAATAAAACAATAATGATTATAATTTTAATTGTCCTTATAATAGTTTTTATCATCCTTTTTACCAAAGTTTTATTATGGACTATTGATTCTCATAAAACTAAAAAGCAAAGCTATGACGAAAACATTACCTTAGTTTCAGACAATAGTAACACAGAAATAATAAAACAAAAAAAATTAGACAAAAATAACCCCTATTGGGATTATATAAAAATGAAACTTATCAACGTTGACTTTTCCAAACTCATTAAAGAAAATAACGACACAGTCGGATGGATACAAGTTAAAGGCACAAATATAAATTACCCTTTTGTGCAAGGAAATGACAACGACTATTACCTAAATCATTCCTTCGATAAAAGTTATAACGGTGCAGGATGGGTCTTCCTAGATTACAGAAACGATACATCTATCGAAAATAGAAACACTATTATATATGCCCATGGTATGTATGATAAAACAATGTTCGGATCACTAAAAAACATAGTATCTAGTGGCTGGCTTGATAATAAAGATAACTACGTAATTAAATTATCAACTATGTACGAAAACACACTATGGCAAGTTTTTAGTGTCTATCATATTCCAACAACCAATGATTATCTACAAATAAAGTTTAAAAACAACGAAGAATTCAAAGATTTCGTAGACAAACTAACTAAAAGAAGTTATCACGATTTTAATACAGATGTCTCCTCAAAAGACGATATTTTAACCTTATCCACTTGTTGGAATAAAAAAGAAAAAGTTGTTCTTCATGCCAAACTAATCAAAAGAGAAAAGAGATAATATTTCAAAGTCACAGAAAAGAGATAATATTTCAAAGTTATTATTTCTTTTTTTGTCGTTATATGTTATAATACACTTATCTTTGAGGTGATAGTATGTTAAAAAATAAAGATATTTTAGACGAAAGGGATAAAAGACTTAGAAAGGTTAGTAAAGAAGTTACCTTTCCTCTTAGCGATAAAGATAAAGAAACTATTGATCTTATGATTGAATACCTAACAAACAGTCAAATTGAATCTCTAGCAAGTAAATACGATCTAAGACCAGGTATGGGAATGGCAGCAATTCAACTCGGTATCGATAAAAGATATTTTGTCGTAGTACACGAACAAGAAGAACCAGAAACTTTTAAAAACTATATTATTATAAATCCTAAAATTGTTTCAAATTCTGAAGAAATGATTTATGTCGAAGAAGGCGAAGGATGTCTAAGTGTAAATAGAGATGTTGACGGAATAGTTCCTAGATACGCAAGAGTTACCCTAGAAGGTTATGATACAGAGGGAAATAAAATAAAACTAAGAGGAAGAGAAGAACTTGCAGTAGCGTTTCAACACGAACTTGATCATTTAAACGGTATTTTATTCATTGATAAAATAGATAAAAACGATCCATATAAATATGAAGACATTTATAGAGCCATATAATTTGGCTTATTTTTTAAAATATGATATAATGTAAAAGGTGAAAATATGACAAAAAACAATAATGAATTATACAAGTATTACTATGAGTACTGGGAATATGCTGACTGGGATAATAACAAACTTCTTAATATAACCACTCCAGAACTTAGCATTCCTCAAATTAGAAAATGTGCTAGAGCATATGCTACTGACGTACTAAACTTTAGCCAAGATGAATTCTACAAAAAAATTGCACGTGCTAGAGTCTGTAGAACCCGTAGCATCACTATGTCTGATAAATACTTTATAGCATTTGAAAGACTAAGTGATGCCTCTAGTGAATCCGATATTAAAGATATCCTATCTAGAGAAGATATTAGTATAAAAGAACTAAAAAAATTCATTAAACAATACATAAACATTTATAGAAAAAACGAAAAAACATCTATTTTAGACGATTTAAAAAACAAAATTGAATCATTCGAACAAAAACAAACAAAAGTTGTTCCTAAAGATGATAGTGAGATTTCATCACTTTCCAATGCCAAAGCCTATATCGGAGCATACGTTAACAATAGCAAAATTAACAAAGCAACATTTTGCCAAATAAATGGAATAACCTCAGATACATTTGATGGATATGTCAATATTATTAGAACTTTTGATCACAGCTTATATGATCAATTAATTGAAAAAATCGAAGATACACGTAAAAATGAAAAAAGAAAACTTATTAAAAAAATTCCTTCAATAATAGAAAACATAAATGATAAAGATAATTCCTTCAATGTATTAGACTATTTCTTACTTACTCCAATTAGTTTAGAAGAATTTAAAGATATCTGCTTAAACCTAAAAAACAAAGAAAGAATGAGTACCAAAGATTACAAAACAATCGAAAGATTTATCGCAAATATACATATTACCCCTTGCAACAACAAAGAAATAGATAACCTTCTAAAAGAAGACATTGCCTTCAATGCTAAATTCGATGAAAAAGGTAATTTGATTCCAGATAGTGCTATAAAACCATCACTAGAAGAAAAAGAATCAGTAATTGAATTCTTAAAACTAAATGGTATTCCTCTCGATAAGAAGATCTATCATTTAGCACTTAAAAAATATATTGATGGAAACATAAATACAAAAGGAAACCAAAAAAAATAAAGCCTCCAGAGCTTTATTTTTTAATTTATCCTCTTTTTATATACATTCGTATCATATAACACATAGTCTAAGTTTTTATATAAGGTATTCGCAGAACATCTTTTTTTATTAGAGGTCAACATCAACATAGTAACACACTCTCTCCTTGCAATTTTCTCAAGTTCTCTCAACATAAAAGTTCCTACTCCTTGACCCTTATATTCACTTTTTACACACACCAAGTTTATATAGCCCGTCTTTTCCTTAGTAAATATATTATTTATATAATTAATCATACACATTCCTAATATAACATTTTGATCTTCTACTACATATATATTCTCATCCGTATATTCTATATTACTTAAAACCTCTTTATCAAACGATTCCTGATATATTTTAATTATATCTTTTAAATCGGTCTGTTTAGCTCTTCTTATATCCATTACTTTGTTCCTGTTGAGCCAAATCCCCCAGCACCACGTACTGTATCTTCCAAAGAATCTACTTGATTAAAGTCTGCCTTTAAATATGGTGCTATCACAAGCTGAGCTATTCTTTCCTTATCAGTAATTGTTATCTCATTATCTGAATGATTATGTAATGCAACCATTATTTCCCCACGATAATCCGTATCAATTACCCCAACCTTATTCGCTGGAGCAAGGCCCTTCTTACATGCTAAACCACTTCTCGCATAAATTAACCCAACATACCCATACGGTATCTCCATAGCAAGTCCTGTTTTAATAAACTCAGTCTGATTAGGTTTTATAGTCAAATCACCATCAAGTATTGCATAAAAATCCGCTCCCGCAGAATATTCTGTTCCATATGTCGGAATAACTGCCCTCTCATCAAGTTTCTTTATATTTACTTTTTCTACTAACATACTAATTTCTCCTTTTCAAATTTTATTTCACTAATTTTATCATATTCTAAACTTTCCTTTACATCAATCACCCTTTGATTAGATGAGCCTCTAAAGTAAAGATTAGGATTTTTTAAACTTTCTATAAATTTTCCATCAACCAAAACATCTATATACGATAATAATTCCTTAGTTTCTTTTAACTGTTTCACTTGTCTTCCCATTATATCCCTATCAAATAAATATCCCGAATAAGCCCAAATATCCTTACCTGGATATTCCTTCTTTACTTTTCTAACTAATTTTAAAAGTCCTTTTTGGTTTACAGGTTCAAATGGTTCTCCTCCTAAAAGAGTTAATCCACTTATGTAATCAGGTCTCATAGCTTCTAATATCTCATTTATAGTATCATCAGTAAACTCTTGCCCATAGTTAAAGTCCCAAGCTTCCTTATTAAAACAACCCTTACAATGATGATTACATCCACTCACAAAGATTGATACCCTAACTCCTGGACCATTAGCCACATCATACTTTTTTATCTTTGCATATTTCATACTACTACCTATAAATGTAACACTCTTTGAGAAATTTCCTTTGTTTTCCCTTCATTCCAAAAGTTTTCTCCCAAATAACCACATGTTCTCCTTGTTACATTCATTTTATTCTTATCCTTATTACCACAGTTTGGACATTCCCATTCCAAATCCTTATTTATAATTATCTCACCATCAAAACCACATTCATGACAATAATCACTTTTAGTATTAAATTCTGCATACTGAATATTCTCATAAATAAATTTTACCAATTCCTCTAAAGCCTTTAAATTATGTCTCATATTGGGTATTTCTACATAACTTATTGCTCCACCATTTGATATTTTTTGAAACTTACTCTCAAACGCCAACTTATCAAAAGCATCTATCTTTTCCCTTACATCTATATGATAAGAATTCATATAATAACCCTTATCTGTTACATCCTTTATAGTTCCATATTTTTCCTTATCTATTCTAGCAAATCTATAACATAAACTTTCCGCTGGAGTTCCATATAAAGCAAAACCTATTCCAGTTTCCTTTTTCCACTTATCTACTGTATCTCTTAACTTATTCATCAATTTAAGGGCAAACTTTTCTCCTTCTTTAGTTGTATGACTTACTCCCTTAACCAATTTTGTCGTCTCATATATTCCTATATACCCTAGTGAAATTGAAGAATATCCACCTTTTAAAAGCTTATCTATTTTTTCACCCTTTTTAAGTCTTGCTATTGCACCATGTTGAAAATGAATTGGACTTGTATCAGAATAAGTTCCAAGAAGAGCATAGTGACGACACATTATTGCCTCATAACAAAGATCTAACCTCTCTTCAAGTATTTCAAAGAACTTTTCCTCATCACCCTCACTTAAAATACCAATCTGAGGTAAATTAATACTTACTACCCCTTGATTAAACCTACCCTCAAACTTATAATTTCCATCTTTATCTTTCCAAGGAGCAAGGAAACTACGACATCCCATTGGACTATATACATTTCCTTCACAATTTTCTCTCATCTTCTTCGCAGATATATAATCAGGATACATTCTCTTAGCAGAACACTTAACCGCTAATTTAGTTAAATAATCATACTTTCCACCCTTTAAAATATTGTGTTCATCAAGTACATAAATTAACTTAGGAAAAGCTGGAGTTACATATACACCTTTTTCATTTTTTATACCCTTTAATCTTTGATTTAGAACTTCTTCAATTATCATAGCATTCTCTTCTATATAAGGATCATCCTCACGCAAATACAAAAACAACGTTACAAATGGGGTTTGTCCATTAGTAGTCATCAAAGTATTTATTTGATACTGAATAGTTTGAACTCCAGCAGATAACTCTTCCCTCAAACGATCCTCAACTAACTTATCTATTTCCTCTTCAGAAATTTTTTCCTTATGCCTTTTAGTAATCAACTTCTTAAACTTTTCTCTACTATATTTCAAATACTTACCCAAATGACTTATATCAACAGATTGACCACCATATTGATTACTTGCAACCGCAGCTATTATCTGTGTCATAACAGTACATGCAACCTGAAAACTTTTCGGAGTTTCAATCATCTTACCATTCATTACCGTTCCATTATCAAGCATATCTCCTATATTTATAAGACAACAGTTAAATATAGGTTGAACAAAATAATCAGCATCATGAAAATGAAGTATTCCCTCCTCATGAGCCTTACTAATCTTCTCAGGAAGAAGAATTCTCTTAGTAAGATCACGAGAAACTTCACCAGCAATATAATCCCTTTGAGTCGAAGCAACCGTAGGATTCTTATTCGAGTTTTCCTCATTAAGTTCCTTATTTTCATTCTTAATTAAACTAAGTATAGATTCATCCGTAGTATTACTTTTCCTAACAAGAGCTCTATTATAACGATATATAATATAAGCCTTAGCAAGATCAAACTTCTTTATATCCATAAGTTTCTTCTCAATAATATCTTGAATATCCTCAACCAAAATCCTCTTTTTATTCAAACCCTCAATATATTTAATTATATTCTCTATTTGTCTTTTACTTACTCTTTCCTCTTCCTGTACATCCTGATTAGCCTTATCTATTGCAATTCTTATCTTTTCTCTGTCAAAATCTACTGCTCTACCATCACGTTTAATTACTTTCATTTTTCTAATCATTCCTTTCCACTTCACTACGTTCGTTTAAGGCACAAAC
>CAVFIB010000005.1:0-26251 GCA_963622385.1 Bacteroidaceae bacterium
TTATATGTTTCTCTATTTGTTGATGATACTGTTACACTATTGGCCCATTTCTTTTGGCAATAATTATACCAATTAGAATCTTTATTTGTACTATCTGCTTTTTTCCATACCTCTGACTCTTTATCGTAATATACTGGTATCATTGCATCATCTAGTACTGGTGCATTTGGTTTATTACTACCACAAACATCTTCATCTTTACTCTTAGGAACTGTTTTTATTGTTGCATAATGACCATCTCCCGTTTTCAAAATAATTCTATAAGTATCATTGTCTGCATTAGAATTTTTATATGATGGTAAATACTGTATATATTTATATAAAGAACCGTCACTTTGTTTATAACCTTTACTTTTCTCACTAGCCTTTAAATCAGTTAATCTATATAGCGTTACTATAACTTCTTGAATATCATATGTAGCTATTAATTGGTTGCAAGTTTCTAGTGCACTATCATAACCTAAACTATTTGCTAAATTAGCTAATTTGTTTTCAGTATTTTTATTTTCTGCATCGTTTCCGCCATAAAGGGTTACATATCCATAAGTTTCGATACTTGTTTTATAGGCATCAAAATTTTCCTGTGCTATTGCTTCATTTACAATCTGACTAACATAATATGCCGCATACTGTGCAGACACATCATTATACATAATCCTATTTTCATATTCTGCTACTAAGGGTAAATAATTTGAGAAAAGAACTGAAAAAAGTACTAATATAACTAATGAAACCGCTAATAACTCTGCCATTGCAAAACCTTTCATATTTTTTAATTTCTTCTTCATTATTACTCACCTTCTACTTGCTTATTTTATAAAATTATTATATAATAATTTTAAGATAAATTCTAGTATATTTTTAAAATAACTATGAATTTTACAAAATGTAAAAGAATGAGGGGAAAAGTTTTATGATGCGAGAATTTAATTTTATTACTACTCCTATCGTGGATATAGTAAATGAAATAATTATTGATTCTGTTGTTAGAAATGCTAGTGATATTCATTTTGATCCTGCTGAAAAGTATTTAAAAATAAGAATAAGAATCGATGGAGAACTTAGAGATTATGCTATTATAGATAATAAATATAAAAGAAATCTTACTACAAGAGTTAAACTTCTTGCAGGTATGAATATTACCGAATCTAGATTACCTCAAGATGGTGCTATTAAAAGCGTTATCGAAGGAAAAGATCTAGATCTTCGTGTATCTGCTTTACCAACAAGTTTTGGTGAAAAAATAGTTATAAGAATTCTTGATTATTCCATGAGTTTACAAGGAATTGAACACTTAGGTTTCACCGGAGACAATTATAAAATAATAATGGAAATGCTTAATAGTCCAAATGGAATAATCTTAATAACTGGGGCAACAGGTTCTGGTAAATCTACTACTGTTTACTCTATGCTACAAAAACTTAACAAAGAAGAATCCAACATAATCACAGTAGAAGACCCAGTTGAAATGAGTATCGAAGGCTTAAACCAAGTACAAGTTAACTCCGAAATAGGACTTGATTTTGCAACTGTTCTTCGTTCTATCCTAAGACAAGATCCTAACATAATATTAATCGGAGAAATTCGTGATAGTGAAACTGCTAAAATAGCAATTCGTGCTTCTATAACAGGACACCTTGTATTATCTACCCTTCATACCAACAACTCTCTTACTACTATCGAAAGACTACTAGATATGGGAGCAGAAAGATATCTTCTTTCCTCTTCATTAAAAGGTATCATTTCTCAAACCCTAGCAAAAAGATTATGTCCTAGATGTAGAATTAAAAAACCTGCTAATGAAACTGAAAAAACTCTATTTAAAAAATCCCTCGGAGTAGATATCCAATCTATATACGAAGCAGGAAGATGTGAACATTGTCATAACGGTTACACAGGACGAATAGCACTCCAAGAAGTACTTATGATAAATGAAGAAATACGTGATGCTATAAATAGAAACATAGATCGTGAAGAACTAAAAAGATTAATTTATAAAAAAGGTGTTAGAACTTTATTCCAAGATGGACTTATCAAAGTTATGGAAGGAATAACAGATCTAAAAGAAGTATTCAGACTAGTAGATTATGACGAAGAAAACGATACCATCAAAGAAAATTCCATCAAAGTAAACCAAAACACTCCAAATGTAATGGTGAATAATCCTAATACGAATATTCCTAATAACAAACAAAATAATAGTTTACAAAAAGAAACCACAAATACCAATCAAATTAGTCAAATAAATCAAATTAATAATAATCCTAAAGAACCTATAAAACAAATAAATAACATAAATACAAATAACCAAGTCTTAAGTAGAGCTAATTATCAAAGAAGAAATAATGAAGAAATTAAAACAAGAAATAATCAACTAAATAACCAAGTACAAGCTAATATCCAAAGAAATAATACTAATGAAAATATAAATATTGCTAATGAAATAAAACAAAATAATAATATAAATACCAATATCAATCCTAATAACAATATCCAAGGTAACGATATATTTACTCTTAACAAAGATAAAAACTTATTCGATGATAATATTTTCAATTCACTTAGAATAAATAGCAACAATCAAAATAACAATTACACAGATGAATTACTAAACAATATAGATGGAACAAGTATAGGCACTTAAAAAAGTGTCTTTTTTTTGACACTTATAATCTAATTGGACTTAAATCTATATCCAGTTTTATATTTTTATCATTAAAAAATCTTTCTTCAAGCATAACCAAATATTTTTTTATATTATTTATATCTTTATATTTTATTATTATTTGAAACCTATACTCATTCTTTATTTTAAAAATATTTGCAGTAGATGGTCCTAGTATTATTTCCTGTTTTATCTTTTGTTTTAGATAATCCCCTATCTTATAAGCCATATCACTTGCTTGTTTATAATCCTTAGAACTTATCTTTAACAAACAAATATAATTAAATGGTGGATAATTAAGTTTTCTTCTTATTTCAATTTCTTCATTATAAAAACTTATATAATCATTTTTACTAGCACATCTAATAGCATAATGATCAGGATTAAATGTTTGAATTAAAACCTTTCCTTTTTTATTACCTCTTCCACTTCTTCCTGATACTTGATTTAGTAATGAAAATGTTACCTCACTACTTCTAAAATCTGGAAAATTCAAACTTATATCTGCATTAATAACCCCGACTAATGTAACATTTTTAAAATCTAACCCTTTAGCTATCATCTGAGTTCCTAATAATATATTGTATTTCTCATCACTAAAATCTTTCACTATCTTATTTAATGCACCTTTTCTTGTCGTAGTATCTATATCCATTCTTATTACCCTAGCATCTTTTATTTGTTTTTGTATCTCCTCTTCTAGTTTCTCCGTTCCTATTCCATAATCAATTAATTTTTCTTTACATGAAGGACAATTTTCTTCCTTTTTTACTGCATAACCGCAGTAATGACACCTTAACATATTTGAAGTCTTATGATATGTCAAAGATATATCACAGTTTGGACACTTCGAAGTTAAACCACAGTTTTTACATGTTACTACATTCGAATAACCCCTTTTATTTAAAAATAAAATTACTTGCTCCCCTTTTTGTATCACATTATTTATCTCTTGTATTAACTTCAAAGAAAAATAACCATTACTCTTCTTAAACTCATCATTCATATCAATTATTTCTATATCTGGATTCATTCCATTATATCTTTCCTTAAGAGTTACAAGTGTATAATCATTATTTAATGCCCTTGTATAACTTTCTATTGTAGGAGTAGCACTTCCAAGTACAAGAGGACATTTATTATAATTACTCCTAAACTTTGCTATATCTATAGCATTATATTTAGGATTATTTTCCTGTTTATAACTACTAGTATGTTCCTCATCTATTATAATAATTCCTAGATTCTTAAGAGGGGCAAAAACTGCACTTCTTGCCCCAATTACTATATCCACTTTTCCCTCATTAATTTTTCTCCATTCATCATACTTCTCACTATCAGATAACTTACTATGAAGTACTGCTATCTTATCAAAATACGATGTAAATCTATTAATTATCTGAGGAGTAAGAGATATTTCAGGAACTAAAAACAATGCTGTCTTACCTTGATTTATTACTTCTTCAATTAACTTCATATAAACATTTGTCTTTCCAGAACCTGTAACACCATATAATAAAAATGTTTCACTCTTAAAAAGACTTGATACTACTCTTTCATAAACCATTTTTTGATCTTTATTCAAATCAAACGATATCTTTTCACTCTTTAACAAATTATATCTATATACTTCCTTCAAAGTTACATCAAGAATCCCCTTATTAACAAGAGTTTTAACACTACTTTGAGATATTTTATTTAAAGTACTTATATCAGTTTCCTTATGTTCTTTTAAATAACTAATGATTTCTTCTTGAGTCTTATTAAATTTATAACTACCTAAATCAACTTCAGTATTTATACTTATATATTTATCCATTTTTATACTCATATTGACCTTTTTCTTAGCCTTCAAAGCCTTTGGAAGCATTACTTGATACGAAGACATTAAAGAAGATAATGTAATATTTCTTATATACTTTCCAATAGACATAAGCTCAGTATTTAAAACCGGATAATCATCCACTAAAGATATTATCTCCTTTAAATTATCCTTATTATCATTTCCTATAGTCATAACAAAAGCTTCTAAAGTTTGTTTTCCAAACGGCACTAATACCCTCATACCAACTTTTATCCTATCTTGTAAATCAGTAGGTACTATATAAGTAAAAGTTTTATCAAGAAAAACATGAGTAAGTTCTACTAAACAATTACACGTCATAATATTCCCCCTTAATTTAATAAGAAAATAAAAGATAGAATTAATCTATCTAAGCTTCCTTCTTTAAAGAATCTCTATCTTTCACTTTATTAAGAACGTTATTATCTTTATTAACTATTTTTTCCGAATTAATTCTTAAAATTCCCTTAAAACTATTGCTTTTATCACTACTACCACTATAACTAATTTTAATAGTATAAGTATGCTCTGTATTTCCTAAAATAGCTACAGAATTAAACACATTAGAGCCCACTACAGGTACTTGAGACTTATCTAAACTAGCAGCTCTATTTCCTTCACCTTTTATTTCATAAGTAAGTTTATTTTGTTCCTTATAATTATTAGAAATATTTAACCAAGATAAACTATATGTCTTTAATTCACTCGTATCATTCTTAACAACAATTTTCTTTTCATAAGTTTTATCATTAGACAAATCCTTAAAACTTATCTCATCTCCATCAACATACCTAATAGATAAATCATTCTTTTCATCCAAAGTATCCTTATTTAAATAATAAATAATTCCTCCAAGTAATAGAACCAATACTATTCCTATTAAAATTAGTAATTTCTTATTTTTCTTAATAAAATCCATCATATTTACACCCTTTCTATAATCTAATAATATCATTTTTAAACACTAAAATCAAGTGATATTTTTTTATTATGTATCATAGAAAAGATAAATTAATTTTTACCTTCACATACAATTCTCGTAATACTTAAACTACTTTTTTTTCCATTAGTTCGTTCACCTTCTTCTCTGTTAACCCCGTATATTTACAAACCTTTTCCATACTCAAATTATCATTTAACATATTTTTTATTATTTTCATTTTTACAAACTCTTCTGTAAAATAAGACCCAACAAGCATACCAGAATCTGTTCCATAATCAACTCCAATTTCCATACCCTTTTCTATCGCTTTATCAAGTTCCTTCATAACTTTATCTTTTACTTCATTAATTTCTTTATCATATAATTTTGCTAATTCTTCCATAATATTCTCCTTTTCCTTTATTATATTTATTTTAAACTATCTATCTCTTCTTTTATTAAATATCAATAATTTTGATCTTCTCCTTTAAACACTCTCCTTCTAATTATTGTAAATGAATTCATTTGTTTCACTATAAACCATTTAAGAATGCTTGTAAAATGACCAAACTTAGTTTTCACCATACAAAAAGCATAAGAGTTTCACTATTCCCTTATACCAATTTTTATATTTTATAAACTATACTTATCTCAAACATTACAAAGTATATAAATTAATTTTTTTTCAAAAGAAAAGTTAGTGCCCATAATATCACTAACTTTCTTAACATGTACTTCATGTTCTATTTCTTTGATTTTGCTTTTAATTACTATTCATTTCATATATAACTAGTTTTTTTCCATCATGTAATAATTTCACGGTTACTTCTTTTGGATATCCTAGATCTTTTTCGTACTCTACTCCTACTGTAAATGTATAGGCTTTATCATCTGAGATGTTTTTGTATTTATAAGCTTCTGTTTTTTGATTTATAACATTTACTGTTTTTACTACTGGTAATTCTTGCTCTCTATCGCCATATATATTTTGTTCTATGTATTTATATACTGTTTCTGATGCTTGAAGTACAAAATTCGCTTTATTCTTTTCTCTTATAAATTGTGTTGCACCAACGTCATTTTTTGATACTTTATTATCTAGGTTATAGAAGTCTATGACAGCCATTCTACTTATAAGTGAGGCATATTTATCATAATCAACTTTTTCGCTTTTTAAGACTGTTACTAGTTCTTTAAAGAGTTCTTTATATATTTTTGGTTGATCATCTTCTAGATAGTATCCATAATCTTCTATTTTTTCTACTACTTTGACTGTTGATGAGTTTTTTGGAGTCATTGATTTATAGACAAAGATTGAGACTAGAGACAAAATAATTAGAATAAATATAATAATAAACACTATTACTTTTTTCTTTAGCTTTCTTTTCTTTTTCATTTTTCCTCCTCATAGTCTGTAGCCATCATATTACCGAAGTAATTATATACGACTATATCATTTGAGATGCTTATCATTTTTTGGGTTTTATCTTTATTTTCTTTTATGTAATCTTCTGATAATGGTTTATTTTTTAAGAGTTTATACTCTTCTTTATTATCGTTATAATAAACATAGTTGGTGACATAGTTTCCGTTTGGAAATGCTACTAAGTTATCTTTTTTTCCTATTATATCTGTTCCTAGAGCATATTTGTTATATACTCCAAGCATATTTCCGAGGGTTGGTGCTACATCGTACATACCCATTGCTGTACTTATTGTTTTTGAGTAATTATTTTGAAAGTTTTCGTCATTTGACCAGATGATTAATGGTACTCTTCTGTTTTGTTCTTGCCAGTAATAATCTAATTGTTTATAGTCTTCATTATCTTGAGAAAGAGTACTGTTTGTTTTGTAATCATAATTATAGAATCTATCCCATAATGAGGTTGAAATTCTTGCGTCATGATCACCATATATCATAATAATTGTATCATCTAGGATACCTGCTTTATCTAGTTCTTCGACTAGTAATCCTAATTGTTTATCAGCGTAATGTGCAGATATAAAGTAATTACCTAGTTTTGTGTCTTTCATGTACTGATATGTTTTTCCATCTTCAGTGTAACTGACATCAAAATCTCCGAATAGTTCATTGTAATCAAATGGTGTATGGTTACTTAAGGTAATTAAAGTTCCATAAAACTTTTTATGTTTTTGATTTATGTCTTTTATGTATTCTACTGATTGTTTTATGAATGATTCATCACTAAGTCCAAATCCTACTTCTTCATCTATTTTATATGATGATTTATCATAAAATTTTTCATATCCTAGTTTTTGATGCATTATGTTTCTATTCCAGAAATCTCCTGTATTGGCATGCATGCTAAATGTGTAATATCCTTTTTCTTTTAAAAGTTTGTAGAATGAGACATATTCTTTATCTGAATGATTTATAAATACTGTCCCAGATGAAACTGGTAGTAAAGATGTTGCCATGGTAAATTCTGTATCGCTACTAGTACCAAAGCTTACTTGTGAATAAAAGTTATCAAAATAAAGTCCTTCTTTAGATAATTTATTTAGATTAGGAGTTATACTTTTTCCATTTATTTTAAGGTTAAGTAAGACGTTTTGCATACTTTCTGAGTGAACTGCTATTACATTTTTTCCTTTAAATATGTTTGTGTATTTATTTTTTGATTGTTCATTACTGTTATCTTTATAGTACTCATTTATCTCTTTATATGCTTTATCTTTTCCAAATAATGTAGCCATTTTTGGTTCAATACTTTTCACTAAATCATTTACTTGGTACATATAGACTCCGAATCTAGATACTAGATATTCTCTGTTCCACTGGCTATATAATCTTGAAAAATCTACTGGTTTTAGTGAACATAAAAATACTACAAAAAATATAATTACCCATGTATATAATGTTTTTAAAACATCTTTTTTAGATACTCTTTTAAAAGATGAATCTTCTTTTTTATTTTTGCTAAGTTTCTTTTTTGAGATAAATAAACAAATAGGAAACCATAGGAAGATAAAAAATTGTGGTTTAATTAGATCTCCTAATACATTAGAATCTCCTGTTTCATGGTTTGCAAGTGCAAATGAGAAAAATGTAACTGATATAAATGAACTATAATAAAAATAATATACTATGTTTGCAATACATACAATCATACTAATAATAGAGATTGTGATTAGATAAATATACCTATATTTTTTCTTGATAAGAAAATAAAATGATCCAAATATTAAAGATATAACTAGATCTGCTAAAATTGGTCTTAAATTAAAAGCACTTCCAATAGTAAATCCTCTTAGAATTATACCATTTATAACTGCACCAATAATGTAGATAAATACTAGTTTATTATCAAAAACTATATATTTAGTAGTTTTTACTATATTTATAAAGAATTCTTTTATATTTGTTAAACTAAATTTCTCTTTTAGTACTTGGCTTAGTTTTTTCTTTGGTTTCTTTTCTTCCTTTTTCTTTTTTCTTAACATCTTTACACTTCCCTTGCTTATGGAAATCTTCTACATTAATAGCCATACCTACTACGAATAAGTATGCTAGTATATAAATCCATAATAATAGTATCAATATATTAGCAAAGTTTCCATATATAACATCATATGATGCGATATTGGTGATATAAAAAGCAAATACATAAGTTGCAATTATCCATCCAAATGATGTAAATAACGCTCCTTTTGTTGTTGAATTACTTTTTATTTTTTTACTTGGTGCTAATGTATATAATACTTTTATTATAAAAAACATAATTATAAATGAACCTAGTCCTTTTATAGTTACGTATAACCATTTATAATGATGTAGAAAATTGCTGTTTAATAGGTCCATAAAAAACTTTACTATTATATCCCCAAAAAGAGGAATAAGTATTACGAATAAGAGTAATATAACTATTATTATTGTCATTACAAATGACTTTATTTTTAGACTCAGATAATTTGGTTGCTCTACATCATAAAGTAGATTAGAGGCAGTAATAATAGATGCTGGGGCATTAGATCCTAAGAATAAATATAATATTACCACAAATGCTACTCCATGAAATTGCATATCTTCTGATAAAGAGACTAATATATTAGCAAGTACTGGTGGTAACATTGAAATAGAATCTAAAAAGTTAAAACTCTTAGTTATATATGATGCTATACCAGCACTTATTGCTACAATTGGTATAATTGACATTAAAAGATAAAAAGCTATTTGTCCTGGTAAAATTTGCATTTCAGGTTTTTGAAGTATATCAGTAAAATTTTTAAATAATCTTTTTATCCTTACCATTATCTATAATTTTGCTCCTTGTCCATTCTCATTTCTATACTCGCTTCATTTATAGCATCATCTATAGTTTTTATTTCATCTTCAATCATGCTATAACCTATCGCAGCCCCAAATCCATGAGGTAATTTCTCAAATTCACGTGATAGTTTTCCTATATAAGTATTTACTTGAGTTTTGTTATATCCTATTAAATATATTAAAAACTCATTACCATCTGTTCTTATGATTTCACTTTTTTCAAGTTGAGTATTAATTAATATAGCTGCAGCTTTTTTAATTAATATATTACCTTCTTCTTGTCCATAGTTATCATTAATATATTTTAAATTATTTAAATCTGCGATTATTATTGTTCTTGGAGTAATTTTCATTTCATCCCATTCATCAATATGTGCTCTTAAATAGTTTCTATTTTTTAAAGATGTCATCATATCGTTATATTTTAGAACATCTTCTTTATGTAATAATTTTGAATGTTTTCTTGCTCTTGTATATGCAAATATAATAAAACATAATATGATTGGTATAATGATAATTAAGACAATAGTTAGGTATGTATTAGCAAATCCTCCTTGGTTATTTGAAGATGAAACTAAATTATTAATGCTATTTATTTTGACCCTGTCACTTGAAGTATAATTAAGCATAAAATCTATGAAATCATACATATTTTGTTCACTACTTTTTACAAAGTACTTGTAATTACCTTGGTAATTATCTTTTAATAGAACATAATAATTACCTAAATCATTATTTTTTTGATTGTAATAATAGTCTCCTTCATCTAAGACGAATATTCCTTTTGATAAGGCTTTTTCTGTTATACTACTTGCAGTATTTATTCTTATGTTGTAATTATCTTTTAAATATTGATTTAGATAACTGTTTTCTAGAACATATACGTTTCTATTTTCTAGTCCTTCTTTTAAAGTTATTGGATAATTTGTTCCACTTATTGCTAACATTGAAGAATCAAAACTATTTACTGTGTATAGCCCTTGTTCATTTGAATAGTCAAAGTCAATGAATGCTACGTCTACTTCACCACTTTTTATAGCATTTTTTAATTTATCACTTGATTGGTATTCTTTATATTCAAATTCTATGTTGGCCATTTTTGAAAACATGTTCATATATTCTCCGGCATAGCCATATAACTTGTTTCCTATTAACATGTTATAAGTATTATTTTTAACATAGCCATATGTGTATACTTTGCTTGAAAGTGAACTTGTATCAACTTCTGTTATATCTGTAGTTTTGATATAAAAGTCCATATATTCGTTTTCATAGCTGTTTAAATCATTTTTTCTTTTGAATAGTTCTAAATATTTACTCATGATACTTGATAGTTTTTTATTACTGTTTAGATGAAGAACTATCTTGTTTGTTAAGTTTTTGAAGCTATAATTTATATAAAGATTATTTTTTACGATGTCTTCTAGACTATAATATCTAGGTACTATGGCATAATTTATTTTTCCTTTTTCTAGGGATGAGATAATATCATTTAGATCATCACATGATATATAACTAAAACTGTTTCCTAGTGAATCACTTATAAATGAATTATTATCTTTTAAAACACCTACTTTTTTGTTATAGACTTGATTTAAGTTACTTATAAATCCTTCGGTTTTACTTATTAGAACATAGTCATCTTCTGCTAGTAATAAATCATTTTTATCTATTTTGTCTTCATTAGATAAGACTAATATGGATAGTTCATTTGTTTTTACTTCATCATCCATAAAGTTATAGGATTTTTTATTGAAACCTAGCTCTGTATCTTTTTCTATTTTCTTTAAGTAGTCAAATACTACTCCTTTACCATTATCTGCTAGGATACTAAGATTATTTGGTACATCTATATCGATAAGTGTTTTTTTATTTCTAACAATCCATTGTTTTTCTAGTACTGTTAGGTTTGTTTCATCATCTTTAGATGTTAGGAAGAAATAGACTCCTACTCCTAGTAAAACTATTATTATTATAATAATACAATATTTTATATAATTAAATTTTTCTTTTTTATTTCTTGTTTTCTTTTTTCTTTTATTATTTTTCATAACCAAAACTCCTAAAAAACAAAATTCTTATCAGTAGAATTTTTATATCCAATCATTGGATATCCTTTTTCGTCTTTATTTTCATTTGTTATAAATAACTGAATATCATAAAAATTTTTTTGATCATCTGTAAATGCTTTTAATACTTCGTCTTGTAATGACTTTGCTTTTGATTTGCTTGTACCTTTTTCAACTTCGACTAAAACATTAATTATTTTTCCGCTTATATGAGTGCTAGCAGTTGTTACATAGTCTTTTTCTTTTAATGCTTTTATAAGATCATTTGTTTCAGTATCAGTTACTTGTACTTTTTCTATACCATCTAATCTATTACCGTATACTGGTTTTCCTGTTTTTGGCATAACTAGTCCAAAGACTATCCATCCTATTATGAACAATACTAAAAATATAAAAAATACAATTGTAGTGAACTTGTTTTTTTTAAGTTCATCTAGTAATTTCTTCAAATAAATCACTCCCTATTCTATATGACATTATACAATATATTAATATAATAATCAATTCTATTTATTTAAATTATCTTTTAAAACATCCATGGCAATTTTAGGATTTATTTTACCTTTTGATTCTCTCATTATCATACCCATTAGGAATTTTACTGCATTTTCTTTTCCGTTTTTGTAATCTTTAACTGAATCTGGGTATTTTGAAAGGACTTCGTTTATTATTTTATTTACTTCTTCTTTTGATGAAGTTTGTTTGTTGTTTTCTAGTGTTTTTGTTATATCACTATTATCTTCCATGAGTGTTTTTAATATTTCTTTGAATATTTTTGATGATATTTCATCTTTTGAAAGGGCTTTTACTACTGACATAAAGTTATTAGTAGTAAGTTTTGTTTCATGTAGTTTAAGATTATTTTTATTTAAATATGATAGTATGTCTCCGGTTAGAATATTACTTGCTATTTTAAAGTCTATATCTTTATCTATTAGTTTTTCTAGGAAGTCTGATATATCTTTATTTGAAATGATTTTATCTATATTTATTGGTGTTATTCCTTTTTCTTCATATCTTTTTCTTCTTTCGTTTGGAAGAATTGGTAAATTATTTTTTTCTGTTGTTATCATTTCTTCGTTTAGGTATAAGTAAGGAATATCTGGTTCTGGGAAGTATCTATAGTCTTTATTTGGTTCTTTTTTTCTCATAAAGATTGTTGTTTTTGTTTCAGAATCGAATCTTCTTGTGTCTTCATATAGTTTTTGTGACTTAGATAGGATTTCTTCTTGTCTTTTTATTTCATAATCAATGGCTTCTCCTATGTTTGATATAGAACCTATATTTTTTATTTCTGAACGTACTCCTAGGGTGTCATCTTTACTTATTGATATGTTAACGTCACATCTCATAGAGCCTTCTTCTATTTTGCAATCTGAAACATCTAGATATAGCATTGTTTCTCTTATTTTTTCGGCATAAGCCATTGCTTCTTCTTTGGTATGCATATCTGCTTTTGATACTATTTCTAAAAGAGGGACTCCTGCTCTGTTATAGTTTAAGAGTGTCTTGTCCTTATAATGAAGACTTTTACATGTATCTTCTTCTATGTGGATATCTGATATACCTATTCTTTTTGTTTGATTATTTACTTCTATATCTATGTAACCGTTTGTTCCTATTGGGGTGTCAAACTGGGTTATTTGATATCCTTTTGGTAAATCTGGATAGTAATAGTTTTTTCTATCAAAATGCATTTCATGACTTATATTCATATTAAGTCCGAGACAGGCTTTTATTGCGCTTTTTAGTACTCCTTCGTTAAATACTGGTAGTACTCCTGGGTATCCTAGATCTATTTCATTTATATTAGTATTAGGAAGGGAATTGTATGCATTTTTTGATTTTGAAAATACTTTAGCATTTGTTTTTAATTCTAGATGGATTTCTATTCCAATAGTAGGTTTATAATTACTCATGTTTTTCACCTCTTGGATCTAAGTTTAGTTTTAGTTCTTCTTCGACTTTTGATGCAAGTTTGTATATAAGTTTTTCATCAAAACGATTGGCTATTATTTGCATACCTATTGGTAATTTATCTTTTGAAAAGCCTATAGGAAGACTCATTCCTGGAAGGCCAGCCATATTTACTGGAATTGTAAGGACATCATCTATAAATGATTTGTTTGGATCATCTAAGGATGAGCCTATTTCATATGGAAGACATGTTGTTGTAGGTCCTATTATAAGATCATATTCTTTGAACACTTTAGTAAATGAATTTGATATGTTTTTTCTTATCATAAGAGCTTTTCTATAGTATTCAGAAACATTTTCTCCACTTAACATAAATGATCCAACCATAATACGGCGTTTTACTTCATCTCCGAAGCCTTCGCTTCTTGTTTTACTATATAATGAATAAATACTATCTGAGTTTTCTGTTTTGTATCCATATTTTATTCCATCAAAGCGTGCTAGATTAGAGCTTGCTTCACCGAGTGCTATTACTTGATAAAGTGGTACAGCATACTCTATAAGTGGTATATCTACTATATCTAAAGTGCATCCTTTTGATTTAAGTAGTTCACAAACTTTATTAAATTCATCTAATATTTCTTTGTTTATAGAATCATTAATATAGAATTTAGGAATAGCTATTTTCATTCCTTTTATGTCTTGTCCTATTAATGAGGTAAAGTCTTCGTTTTTTGATGTTTGTGTAAGATCTCTATCATCTTTTTTGCATAATATATTAAGTAATAAAGCATTATCTTTAACATTTCTAGTAATTGGTCCTATTTGATCTAGACTAGATGCAAAAGCAATAAGTCCATACCTAGAAACTCTACCATATGTTGGTTTAAGTCCTACAGCACCACAAAAAGAAGATGGTTGTCTTATTGAGCCTCCTGTGTCAGATCCTAGGGCAAATGGAACTATTCTACTTGATATACAGGCAGCAGATCCTCCAGATGAACCTCCTGATACAAGAGAGTTATTCCATGGATTTTTTACTGGTCCAAAAAAACTTGTTTGATTAGAAGAACCCATTGCAAATTCGTCCATATTTAGTTTTCCTACTATGATCATTCCATTTTCATTAATTAAATCAATTACATGTGCATCATAACAGGAAGTAAAATTTGAAAGCATTTTAGAGCCTGCTGTTGTTTTAAAGTCTTTTGTTACTATATTATCTTTTATAGCAATTGGTATTCCCCATAATATGTTATTGCAAGGTGTCTCTTCAAGATCTTTTGCTCGTTTTATTGCATATTCTTTGTTAGTAGTAATAAAACAATTTAAGTTATCTTTTTCAATTCTAGAAAAGGCTTCATTTACTAAGTCTATTGGTTTAATTGTTTTATTTTTTAATAATTCATGAAGATCTTGTACTGGTAAATCTAAATAATTATTCATTTAAAACACCTCTTATTTCTATGTATTCATCAAATCTTGAAGGAGCATTTTCTATTAAAGATTTATTATAAGTACAATTACTTGGTTCATCTTTAAAACAAGTACATGAACTGGAAGTTGGACTTATAAGTATATCATCACTTTCAAGTTTTATTTCATTTATTTTATCTATCTCTTTAAATAATGACTTAAGCTGATATGAAAACTTTTCTATTTCTTCTTCAGTTAACTCAAGTCTACCTAGTTCTGCGACATGAAGAACTTCATTACGAGATAATTTATCCATTATATCCCTCCTCAACATAGATAATTATATCAAAATTTAAAAAACAAGTAAACTAGTACTTGTTAATGAATTATCTATATTTTATGATTGCTATTGGGGTTAAAATTATTATTTTTAAATCAAAGAGAAAAGATATCTTTTTTGTGTAAATTATATCACATTCTAGTTTTTCTTCATGGGTTATATATCTTCCTTTTGTTATTTGTGATAGACCAGTCATTCCTGGTTTTACTTGGTATCTTTCTTTGCAAGGTTTTTTGGGAAGTGGATCTCCTGGGATAAAGGGTCTTGGTCCTACTAAAGACATATCTCCTTTTAAGACATTTAACAGCTGGGGTAATTCATTGAATTTATATTTATCTAAAAAACTGGTAATAGGAGTCATACGTTCTTCTCTTGTCATATTCTCGTTAAAGTTCATTGTTCTAAATTTATACATAGTATAAGGTTTTTTGTTTTTTCCTTCTCTTGTTTGTTTAAATATGATAGGCTTTCCAAGGGATATAAAAACAAGTGCTGCACTTATGATAAATATTGGAGATAGGATTATTATTAATACTATACTTAGTATTATGTCTAGTATTCTTTTTATGTAGTTTTTATACATTATATTACACCTTCTTATCTATAATGATTATAGCATATTTTTTAGTTTTTGGTAAAAAGAAAGGAGCTTTTATGAAAGTTCCTTTAAAGAGTTATAATTATCTATTATGTCTTGTTTATTTTTTTCTAGAAGTTCTTGGTTACTTCTGTATCTATTTTCTCTTTTAAATATATCGTCTAGTTTAGTGAAGTCTGCTCCACTATCTAAGGTGAATTTTTTTGTTTCTGGATTATATCTAAATAATGGGAAGTAGCCAGATGCTGTTGCTAGTTTTTCTTCAGTTATTGAATCTTTCATACCTGTTTTTATCCCATGTGCTATACAAGGAGCATAGGCAATAAGTATTGATGGTCCATTATGTTTTTCTGCTTCTAGCATAGTTTTTATAGTATGCATATAGTTTGCTCCTAGGGATATTGTTCCTACATAAACATTTGGATAATTTGTTGCAATACGTGCTAGGTTCTTTTTTGATATTTCTTTTCCAGATGATGCAAATTTTGCTACTGCTCCTGGTCTTGTTGATTTTGATGCTTGTCCTCCAGTATTGGAGTAAACTTCTGTATCTAGGACTAGAATATTTACGTTTTTATTCATTGATAAGACTTGATCAATGCCACCGAAACCTATATCGTAAGCCCAACCATCTCCTCCTACTAGCCAAATGCTTTTTTCTTTGATGTATTTTTTGTATAGTAATAGTTCTGGTATTTGAGTGAAATCGAATTCATTATAGAATTTGAATGATACTTCTTTTGAGTAATTATTTAGATATTCATCTATTAGGACTTTGTTTTCATCTGTTACTTTTTCTTTGTTTTCTTTTAAGATTCTGTTTATTTTTTGTTTCATATAGTCTTCTGCTGCTCTTATTCCATAGCCGAATTCGGCATTATCTTCAAATAACGAATTAACCCATGGGACATTCCAAGGTGTACTTGGTACTGATGCTCCATATATTGATGAACATCCTGTTGCATTAGCGATCATTAAATTGTCTTTGAAGAGTTGTGATAAAAGTTTTAAGTAAGGTGTTTCTCCACATCCTGCACAGGCACCACTAAAATTAAATGCTGGTTTTATGAACTGACTTCCTTTTATTGTATTTATATCCATGACTCTTTTTTCTGATATTTGTTCTAAATACTTATATTTTATTTGTTCTTTTTCTTTTGTTTCTTTCATTTCTATTGCTTTTACTGGACAAATATTTGCACATAAACCACATCCTGTACAGTCGTAAGTTGATACTCCTATGGTAAACATTAAGTCTTGGTCTTTTATTTTTGCTTCTTTTGCATCTTTTTTTACTTCTTGTGGGGCGTTTTCATATTCTTCTTTTGTAAGGAGATATGGTCTTATTACTGAATGAGGGCAAACAAATGAACATAAATTACACATTATACATTTACTTTTATCATAGTTTGCAATTGTTGATGAGACTCCGCGTTTTTCATATTTTGATGAGTCTCCCTTAAAAATGCCATCTGGGTTATCTATAAAATGACTAACCTTTATGTCTTTTGCTTTATCATGTTCTAGTAAAGAGAAGATAGTGTTGCTAGAGGTGTTTTCTTGTGTTATTTCTATATCATTTATATCTACTTGTTTTATTTCATTTAATGAGTCTTTTAAAGCATTAATATTACTGTTTACTACTTCTTCGCCTTTACGTGAGAAGTTCTTTTTTATCATTTTTACTATTAAATCATAGGATAGATCTCTATCTATTAGTTCTGTTAAATAAAGAATAACGTTTTCCATAATCATACTTATTTTATTTGGTATTCCATTTTTTCTTGCTATGTTTGAGGCATTTACTGTATATACTTTTATGTTTTTATTTTTTATTATTTCTATGTAATTACTTGGTAATTTTATTTCATTATTTTCTGTATTTAGGATGAATATACCGTTTTCTTTTATTCCTTTTAACATATCAAATTTATTTATATATGATTCTTTAGAACAGATAACTACTCTTGGATTTTGTACATAATATGAACTTCTTATTGGGTTATCACTAAATCTTAAGTGGCTTTTTGTAACTCCTCCACTTTTTTTAGAGTCGTATTCGAAATAACCTTGGACGTATTTGTCTGTGTTTTCTCCTACTATTGTTAAGATATCTTTAGAAGTTGTAATCATTCCATCTGAACCATATCCATATATTAGTATTTCGTCATAGTCTTTTTTCCAGATGCTTTTTGTTCTTTCTAGTGATAGTTTTGTTATATCATCTGTTATGCCTATTGTGAATTTTTTCTTTGGAGAGGTGCTTTTTAAATTGTTATATACTGCTTCTATGTCATTTAGATTAGTGTCTTTAGAGGATATACCATATCTTCCTCCTAGTACTTCGATGTTAAGATTATTGTTTTTTATAATATCAATTATATCAAGGCAAAGTGGTTCGTTTAGTGATCCTGCTTCTTTTGTTTTATCAAGTACTGCTATTTTTTTGGTTGTTTTTGGAAGAATGTCTAGGAAATATTTATCTGAAAATGGTCTATAAAGATGTACTTCTATTAAACCTAGTCCTTTGTTATTATAACTTAGAAATTCTTTTATTGTTTCACATACAGAACCCATTGCAACTATTATATATTTTGCTTTTTTATCTCCATAGTAATTAAATGGTTTATAGGTTTTTCCTGTTATTTTATTTATCTCTTCCATATAACTATTTACTATGTCTGGTAGTTTATCATAATAAGTGTTACGAGCTTCTAAGGCTTCGAAATAGACTCCATCTCCTTGATTGGTTCCTCTTGTTGTGGGATTTGATATATCAAGGGAGTTTTTTCTAAATCTATTTAGAGAGTCCATGTCGATTAATTTTTTTACTTTTTCAAAATCTATTACTTCTATTTTGTTATATTCATGAGATGTTCTAAATCCATCGAAGAAGTTTAGAAAGGGGATTCTTCCTTTTATTGTAGATAGATATGCTACGCTTGTAAGATCCATTACTTCTTGTACTGAAGATGAGGCAAGCATTGCAAAACCTGTCCCCCTTGCTGAGTAAATATCACTTTGATCTCCCATTATGGAAAGAGCATGGGTTGCTATGGTACGGGCTGCAACGTTTATGACACATGGAAGCATTTCTCCTGCTATTTTATACATATTTGGAAGCATAAGTAGTAGTCCTTGACTTGCTGTATAAGTGCTTGCTAAAATACCATTTTGTAATAAGCCATGGACTGTTGCTATTGCTCCTGCTTCACTTTGCATTTCTATAACTTTTACTGGATCGTTAAAAAAGTTTTTTTCTCCACTTGAACTTGCTCTATCTATGTATTCTGCCATAGTAGTTGCAGGTGTAATAGGATAAATACCTGCGACTTCTGTAAATTTATATGATACGATAGCACATGCTGTGTTTCCATCTAAAATTTTTTTCATTATAATCACCACTAAAATTATATAACAAAAATAGAAAAATAAAAAGACTGTTAACTAAATTTTGTTAACAATCATAAAATTCTTAAAACTACGCTACTCTTCTACTTTCAAAATAATTGGTATAATCTACCTCAGGACTCTTTATTTCTGAAACAGTTTGTCTATTTGTCCTTGATTTAGCAATTTTATCTATATCAAAAGTAGTTATTGCTTGTTTAGATGTTTTGTCATTAGCTGAATTCTTAAAACCCCCGAACATATTATTATCTATGTTATTAGTGTTCATATTGTTATACGTATTTATTTCTGGTAAGACAGGTTCACTTTGAGAGTTTAATTGTTCTTTAAGTGGATTAGAGAAATAACCAAATCCTTCTTTTCTTTTTGCTTCTATTCTTTGTTTTTCTGCATTTAGAAGCAATGAATCTGTCATAGAAGTTCCTGTAAGTTGTTGAAGTTTTTCTTCGTTTCTTCTTATTTCTTCATCATGTTGATTTACTTCTTTAAGAACAGGATATGTTTTTATTATATATTCATTTAATTGCTTCTTTGATTCAGATAGGTCTTCCCTTGCTTTCTTTTCTTCTACTCCAAGAGTTTTCTTTCTTTCTTCACCATTTTTCTCTGCTCTTATTTTTACTTCTAAGTCTTTTCTATATGAAGAGAAATAGTCTTCTATGCTATCTATTAAGTTTTTAGTTCTTACATCATCTTTAAATTTAGAGAAGAAATTCATTTGCCAACTATTCATACCATTAAGAACATCTGTTATGTCTTTCTTTTCTTCTTTTATTTTTATAACACGATTAGATTCTTCGTCATATTCAGTAGTTATCTTTTTAATTTTCATTTCTTGATCTAGTATTTCTTGTTTTAATGATGCTAGTTTTTCTTCTTGGTTTCTTTTATATTCTGCTACTTCTGGTGAGAAATTTGCTTTTGATAGTTCTATAACAAATTCTTTTTCTGTTATAGGTGCTTCTTCTTCATGTTGTTTTACTTCTTCTTTTTGGCTTTTCGGAGTGCTTCCATGTCCTTTATATGTATTTTCTAAATCTCTTATGTGTTGCAAGTTAATGATTTGTTCTTCTTTCATTGCACCATATAGATTATTAGGTTTTACTTCTTCTTTTTGATAAGAATTATTGTTAATACTTTGAGTGTTTATAATAGGTTGTTCTTTTTTATTTATACTTGGTTCAAAAACAGGCTTTTGTGGTTTTAAAGTATTATATTTTTTGATGTTACTAAAATCATGTGAACGAGTTTTTAGTTTTTTTGATGCATTAATCAAAGTAACATTATTTGTAATTTCATTCTTATCAATTATTCTAAAATTTTCCATTATAATCCTCCTTAAGCTTCCTTCTTAGCAAGTTCACGAAGCACATCTTTAATCCTTGCCCATTCTTCATCTGTGGATACTCCAAGAAATCTAGTACCACTTCCATCTGTAACTACTTCTGTAACGTAAATAGTAACATTACCATTTTGATCTATTTCATTTTTTGTATATACAATATAACGTTTTTTTGTATCATTAAACTCGAAACTAATGACTTCTTCTACTTCTTCCGTTGAGCCATCTAGCTTATTAATTGTTAAGGTTTTCTTATTATCTTCCATCTTCTACCTCCTTAGTATATAAACACTATATCATAAAAAAAGTAAAGTTTCAACAAATTTTGATGTTTTTTATATAGAAAAAAAGGCTTATTGCCTTTTTAAGATTAAGACTCTTCTTTAGGACTTGAAGATAGAAAAGTTATACGTTCTGCGATTACTTCTTTTACGTAAACTGTTTCATTATCTTTTTCATAAGTCCTTGATTCTAGTCTTCCCTTTACACCAACTATATCACCTTTTTTACAGTACTCTTTTGTATTAGTAGCCATCATTTTCCATAAGGTACAATCTATAAAATCAGTTTCATATTCACCATTTATATTTTTATAAGCTCTTGGAATTGCTAATGTAATATAAGAATAAGAGTTTCCATTTTTTGATTTTTTTACTTCTGGATCTTTTACTAGTCTTCCTACTAATATAAGTTGATTTAACATATTTCTCACCTCCTTTTATTACACTATAAAGAAAGTTTGGATAAGTTTCAAATCACGAATATTAGTATTTTAGACTAGTTTTCTTTTATAAAAATAAAGAATCCCTTAAAGGGATCTTTTGGGTTTTAATACTTATTTTATCTATAAAACTTTGTTTGATACTTTTTTATTTTTTTATATATTTTGTTTTAATAACTGATTTAGTTCTACTGCATATTCCATTGGTAATTCTTTTTTGAATTTATCTGCAAAGCCTAGAACTATTAAGTTTATTGCTTCTTCTTTATTTATACCTCTTGACATAAGGTAGAATAGTTTTTCTTCGCTTATTTTTGATACTGTTGCTTCGTGTTCTATGTTACTAGTAGTATTTTTTATTTTGTTTACTGGATAGGCGTCACTACTTGAGTTTTTGTCTAGTATTAGGGTATCACATTTTACTATACTACTTGAGTTTTGAGCAGGCTCTTCTATTCGGACTTCTCCTCTAAAGTCGGCTTTTCCTCCTGTTGATGCGATACTTTTTGAGATGATGCTACTAGTTGTATTTTTTCCTATGTGTATCATTCTAGCACCACTATCTTGATGTTGTTTATCTTTTGCTACACTTATAGTAATACATGTTCCTTTTGAGCCATCTCCTTTAAGAACACAGCAAGGATATTTCATTGTTTTAGAGGACCCTATGTTTCCATCTATCCATTCCATTACCCCTCCTTCTTCGACTAGGGCTCTTTTTGTTACTAAATTATAAACATTTGTAGCCCAGTTTTGAATGGTTGAATATCTACAAGTGCTATTTTTTCCTACATATATTTCTACTACTGCAGCATGTAAGTTTGATGTTGAATAACTCTTAGCAGTACATCCTTCGACATAATGAAGACTACTGTTATCATCTACTATTATAAGGGTTCTTTCGAATTGCCCTAAGTCTTTACTACTGATTCTAAAATAACTTTGAAGGGGTCTATCTAATTTAGTGTTTTTTGGTATATAGATAAAACTTCCTCCTGAGAAAACTGCTCCATTAAGGGCAGTAAATTTATTTTCTTTCGGAGAGACTATTTTACTGAAATATTTATCTATTAGATCTCTATGACTTGTAAATGCATCTTCTATTGAGGTAAATATTACATTTTTATCTAGTAACTCTTGGATCATATTATGATAAATTACTTCGCTTTGATATTGTACTCCAATTCCATCCATATATTCTTCTGATGATATTACTCCAAGTGAATTAAACTCATCCTTTACAGGACAACTTATTTTATTCCAATCATTTGTTATGTTAGCATCACTTGTTTGATAATAGTTTATCTCATCGAAATTAAGATCAATTGTTGGTCCAAATTTAGGAAGGGAGATTTCTTTAAATAATTTATAACATTTTAATCTATATTCTAGTGTTTTTTGATCTTCTTTTTTTAGTGATGATATTTTCTTTATATTTTCTTCGTTTAAACCATTAATCTTCATCTTCTAACCTCTTTATTAATCTTTCTAATGCTTTTCCTGGTAAAAGTGCACAGTTTTTTCTATTTGGTTGGAGATATATTTCATCATAAGCATTTAATTCTTCTAGTAACTTTTTATCATATGGTTTTTCATTAATCATCTTTTGATAGTTTATCAAAAGATTTTTTGCATCTTTTATGTTTAGTCCTACTACTTTTTTTAATAAAAGAGAGGTGGCACTTGTTGAAATTGCACAGGCTTCTCCATTAAAATAGACATCTTCGATTGTTTTATCTTTTATTTTAAAATAAATATCTAGGTTATCTATACAGGATTCATTGTTAGTGTTAAATTTTATAAATGAGTCATCTGGTGCATCCATTTTATGATATGGATTTTGATAAGCATCTAGAATAATTTCTCTTCTTAAGTTTTTGTCCATTATATCACCACTTCAAATATATTTTTTGAGTTTTTTAATGCTTCAATTAGTTTGTCTATTTCTTCTTTTGTGTTATATAGATAAAAAGATACACGACATGTATTTTTAATACCTAGTTCATCTTTTAAAAGTTTAGCACAATGATTACCTGCTCTTACACATATATTATAATGATCTAAGTAGATAGCAGTATCTTGTGGAAAGACTCCTTTTACGTTAAATAAGATATTTCCTGCATCACTATTTTTATTTAGAATATCAATATTATCTATTTTACTAAGCTTTGTTATAAAATAATCTCTTAGTTCTTCATCATGTTTTTCTATGTTACTTAGTCCTACTTTATTTAAATATATAATTGCACTTCTAAGGCCTAGGACTCCTTCGATGTTTTGAGTACCTGCTTCAAATTTAATTGGTATTTCTTTGTATGATGTTTCTCCATCACTTTCAAAAAAGTTATTCATTCCTCCACCAAAATTCATGGCACGCATTTTATTTAAAAGTTCTTCTTTTCCATAAAGTACTCCGATTCCAGTTGGTCCTAACATTTTATGACCGGAAAAGCCTAAAAAGTCAATGTTCATTTCTTTTACGTCTATTTTTCTATGTCCAGCACTTTGAGCAGCATCTACTACAAAATAGATGTTCTTTTCTTTTAAAATTTGTCCTATTTCTTTTAAATCTCTTACATCTCCGACTGTATTAGTTACATGTGCAAGGGATACTAATTTTGTTTTTGGAGTAATCATTTTTTTAAGAGCTTCTGGTTTCAGTTTTAAATCTTTATCAAGAGGAATATATTTTATTTTTACACCTATATCTTTTGATAATTCAATCCAAGGAAGAACATTTGAGGCATGTTCGGTTTTTGTAATTAGAATTTCATCACCTTTATTTAAGTTATATCTAGCAAAACAAGATGCAACCATATTAAGTGAATGAGTAGTACCACTTGTAAAAACTATTTCACGACTACTACCTGCGTTTATAAAGTCTTTTACAAGATCTCTTGTCTCTTCATAAAGCATATCTACTTTTAAACTATTTTTATAGTCTCCTCGGTGTGCATTTGAAGTATACTTTGTATAATAATCTGTTATAGCCTCTAAAACACATTTTGGTTTAAATGTCGTGGCACTATTATCAAAATAGATTAAATCATTACTAATCATAGGAAAATCTTCTCTATTCATTTTTTCACCTCCAATATCTTTTTAAAATATCAAGAATTATATTTCTTTCTTTATAAGTTATATCCATTGGCCCCATTAAAAAAGATTTTGCTAGTAAACCATAAGATGTATTATCATCAAGTCCTCTGGATTTTAAATAAAATAAATCTTCTTCTTTAAACTCTCCGACATATGCAGAATGGTTAGCTTCTACTTCACTGGTATCAACAAGTAAATTTGGTTTTATAAGACCTGTTCCACCTTCTAAAATTATTTTACTATCTTGATTAGTACAAACTCCATATACGTTACTTGGTACTATAGCATTAACATCAAATACTAAATCTCCTTTTAAATTAATTCCATGACTTATGATATTACTATTTATGTTGTTACCTAAATGATTAATGTTTATTTTATATTTGTTATCTTCTTCATTAATAGAACTATATATATATTTAAAATTTAAAGAATCATTTAAATATGTATTTACAAGTAAGTACTTGAAATGGAAAAAACATTAAAAATAGAATCACAAGAAGAAGATATTTTAATATCTAAAGAAGAAGAAGAAATAAATACAAAGACATTACTACATCTTTTAATATCAAAGTTTATCTTAGTATTACTATTTGCAACAGATATAAAACAATCTTTATCAATTACAATATTTTTTTCTTCATTAATTACATCTTCTAATTGTATTTTATTCATGTACCTTATCCTCACTCATTTTATATTCACTACTTTCAAAACATTTATAACCATTTTCTTCAATTATTTTAGCAAGAGTATAATCTCCTGTTTTAACTATTCTACCATTTATTAAGACATGAATATAATCAGGCTTTAAATATTCTAAAATACGTTCATAATGAGTAATTAACAAAATAGAAGCTAATAATTCTTTTTTATAAGAAAGAACATTATCACAAACAAGTTTAAGACTATCAACATCTAGTCCAGAATCAAGTTCATCTAAGATAAGAAAACTTGGTTTAAGAGTCTTCATTTGAATAATTTCATTTTTCTTACGTTCTCCTCCAGAAAAGTTTTCATTTATTGATCTATGCATCATTTCTTTAGAGAAGTTTAAATCATTATAATTGGATTCAAGTTCCTTAATAAATTCATATAGACCAATTGGATCTTTTCTTTTAGAATTTATTGCCATTCTTAAAAACTCTTGATTAGAAACGCCTTCTATACTAATTGGATTTTGAAAAGATAAGAAAATACCAAGTCTAGCACGTTCATCAACAGACATGTTTTTTATAGAAACTTTATTTGCTAAGATATCTCCTGATAATATCTCATAAGAAGGACTTCCCATAATTACTTTACTTAAAGTACTTTTACCTACTCCATTTGGACCCATAATAACATGAATTTCATCTTTTCCAATATGTAAATTAAATTTATTTAAAACAATTTTTTCATTAATTTTAACAGTTAAATCTTTAATATCTATATCCATAAAAAAATCACCAACTATATTCTAGCACTAAATTATATAATTAACAACAAATTTTAATTTCAAAACATAAACAAAATAAAACAAAATTATTCAAAAAAGAAAAAAACTATTATATAATGAAAAAGAGGTGACTAACTATTAAAAGTCAATAGTAAATTTAAAATTTTTAGTAGTTTGTC
>CAVFIB010000006.1:0-25590 GCA_963622385.1 Bacteroidaceae bacterium
TCAAGCCTTATAGGCTTCAGAGAAAAACCACCCTTTTTAAGGGTGGATTTTTACTATTCATGTTATCACCGTATTTATTATAACATGTAAAATTAGTTTATTGTATATATTGATTTTTTGTTTTATAATAAAAATGGTGGTAAGAAATGAAAAAAGTAATATTAATTGATGGAAATAATCTTCTTTTTAGGAGTTATTATGCTACGGCGTATAGAGGTTCTCTTCTTAGAAATTCTAAGGGTTTTCCGACGAATGCTTTATTTGGATTTATAAATATGCTTAATAAGATTATAAATGAAGAAAATCCTAGTTATATGATGATTGCATTTGATAAGGGTAAAACATTTAGACATGAAAAGTATGATGGTTATAAGGATGGTAGAAAAGAAACTCCTTTGGAACTTAAGGAACAGTTTCCTGTTGCTAAGGAGATTGCGGATGCTATGGGGATACCTTGTTTCGAGATAGATAATTATGAGGCTGATGATATAATTGGAACTTTTGCAAATGAGGTTGAGAAACAAGATGATTATTATTCTGTTATTGTTAGTAGTGATAAGGATTTGTTACAGCTAATAACTGACAAAAATGAGGTAAAGCTTTTAAAGAGTAATGATTATATTAGATTAAATAAGCAAGATTTTATAGAGAGTTATGGTTTTACTCCTGAAAAGATCATTGATTTAAAAGGAATAATGGGTGATTCAAGTGATAATATTCCTGGTGTGAAGGGAATTGGAGAAAAGGGTGCGATGTCTTTAATACAAAAGTATGGTACTGTTGAGGAGATATATAATCATATAGATGAGATAAAGGGTAAGACTAAGGAAAAGCTTATAAATGATAAGGAAAGTGCTTTTTTTTCAAAGGAACTTGCTACTATTTATAAGGAAGTTCCAATAGAAAGAAATTTGGAAAATATTAAGTATAATGGAAAAACTCCAAAACTGGTGCCTCTTTTAAAGAAATATGAATTTTTTTCACTTATTAAGAAATTGAATTTAAAAGAACAGGAAGAGGAAAAGAAGGAGTATCAAGTTGTAAGGAAAATAACTGTTTGTCAAGATAGTGCTATTTATATAGAGACTAAGGGAAATTATCATGATAGGCAAATTCTTGGTATAACTATTTCGAATGAGACTGGGAATTATTTTATAGAGAGCTGTGATATAACAAATATAAGGGTAAATAAAGATGTTGTACTTTATACATATGATTTAAAAAAGTTATATATATTGTTTAAGTATAATGGAATAGTTTTGGACAATAAGATATATGATTTAATGCTTGAGGCTTATATACTTAATTATCATATTAAGGAAGATATAGCTTATCTTATGAATATATGTGGTTCTGCAAGTATTTCTTGTGAGGAGATTTTAAGAAGAAAGTCTAAACTAATAAAAGAGGATTTTATTAGTAATATGATTAATAAATCAAGTTTTATTTATGAGAATAGAACTAGGTTTTATGAAGAACTTGAAAGTGAAGGGTATCTTAAGTTGTATGAGGAGATTGATCTTAAACTTGCATATGTTTTGATTGATATGGAATATACTGGGGTAAATATTGATAAAGAGTTTTTGGATAAGATGAAGTCTGAGGTTTTTAAGCAAGTAAGTGATTTGGAAGAGGCTATATATAGGCTTGCTGGTACAAGAAATTTTAATATTATGAGTCCTAAACAACTTGGAAAGGTTTTGTTTGAGGATTTGGGTATTCCTTATCCTAAGAGAGTAAAGAGTGATAAGAGTTATTCTACTAGTGTTGATATTTTAAGTAAGTTAACTGATTATGAGATAATAAGAAAGATACTTGATTATAGAACTGTTACTAAATTATATTCAAATTATATAGTGGGTCTTATTGATTATATTAAGGAAGATGGAAGGATTCATACAATATTTACTCAGACACTTACTAGGACTGGAAGGCTTTCTTCGGTGGGACCTAATCTTCAAAATATTCCGGTAAGGGAAGAATATGGAAGGCTTATTAGGAAGGCTTTTATTCCAAGTAAGGATAGTGTTATAATATCGAGTGATTATTCTCAAATAGAACTTAGGGTTTTTGCGCATATGTCTGGGGCTTTGAATTTGATTGAGGCTTTTAATGATAATATGGATATTCATACAAAGACTGCGATGGATATTTATAACATTAATGAGGATGAAGTAACAAAAAAGGAAAGAAGAGAGGCTAAGGCTGTTAATTTTGGTATTTTATATGGAATAAGTAGTTTTGGTTTATCTGAGGATCTGGGAATAAATGTAAAGGATGCTAAAAGGTTTATAGAGAATTATTTAGAAACTTATCCTGGAATAAAGGATTATAGGAATAATTTACTTTTAAATGCTCATAAGAATGGTTATGTTAAGACTATGTTTGGAAGAAAAAGGATAATTGAAGAGTTAAAAAGTGCTAATTATATGATAAAATCAAGCGGTGAGAGGATGGCTCTTAATACTCCGATTCAAGGAACAAGTGCGGATATATTAAAACTTGCCATGATAGAAATACATAATGAATTAAAACGAAGAAATTTAAAGACAAAAATGATAATTCAAGTTCATGATGAGTTGTTATTTGATACTCCTAAAGAAGAGTATGAAGAGGTAGTACAATTAATAAGAGATAAAATGGAAAATACATGTAAATTATCTGTACCATTAAAGGTAGAAATAGAAAGTGGAGCTAGTTGGTATGAAGCTAAGTAATAAAGCTGGGGAAACAAGAACTTTAAAAGTAAGTGTAATTGTAAATATATTTATAATAACTATGGAGACTTTATCTGGGATACTTGGAAATTCTGTATCACTTGTTGCATCTGGAATACATGCAATATCAGATCTTTTAACAGATATTTTTTCATTAATCGGGGCTAAGTTATCAAGAAAAAAGGAAGATAAAACTCATCCTTTGGGATATGGGAATATGGAAAATATATTTAGTTTAGGGATGGGGGTATTTATAATAGGAATGGGTCTTTTTATGTTAAAGGATGTGTTTGGGGAAACTACTAAAATACCTTCGCCATTTCTTTTGATTGTTATTTGTATTTCTATGACTGTAAGATATTTATGTTCTAATTATTTGATGAAATCTGGTATTAAGTATAATTCGAATTTGTTAATGAGTAATGCAAAGGAAGGTAAGATGGATGCCATCTCTTCGTTCTTTCTAATTTTTGTGATAATTCTTTCACAATTTCAAAATAGATTATCATGGTTAAAGTATTTGGATTTAGCTGGAGGAATTTTAATAAGTGTTTTAATAATATATGTCGGACTTACAATTGTTCACGAAGAGACAAGTAATTTACTTGGAAAACAGGAAAATAATAAGAACTTAGTAAGAAATATAAAGAATCACATTTTAAATAATAAGAACATTAAAAAGGTAGAAAATGTAAATTTAATAAGATTTGGACAGACATATTTAGCAATATTTGAAATATATTTTTCAAAGAATATTACAATAAAGGAAGCAGATAAGGAAAGAAAAATTTTAGAAGATGAAATAAAAACAAGATATAGTCAAATTAATAAAATAATAATTAAAATACGTTATAAGGGGGAATAGAATGCCAGAGTTGCCAGAAGTAGAAACAGTAAGGATATCGCTTTTAAAGAAACTATTAAATAAAAAAATAACAGATATAAAGATACTTTATAATGATATATTTCAAGATCAAGATATAAGTAAGATAATATTAAATATAAAAAATCAAGAAATAGTAGATATTAAAAGAAAAGGCAAATGGTTAGTTTTTGAACTTAATAACTATTATTTACTTAGTCATTTAAGAATGGAAGGTAAATATATTTATAGGGATTTAAATCAAAAAGTTGAAAAACATGAATTAGTAATATTTAATATAGATAATCAGTTTGAGCTTAGATATAAAGATGTAAGAAAATTTGGTAAAATGTATTTGGTAGAGAAGGATAATTTAAGTAAAAGTCCTCTTTCTAAATTAGGATATGAACCATGGGATGATGCTTTAACGGTAGATTATTTAAAAGAAAAGTATAAGAATAAGAGTATTCCAATTAAGACAATATTACTTGATCAAACAATAGTAACGGGAATAGGTAATATATATGCTGATGAGATTCTTTTTCTAAGTAGGATAAATCCTAAGATGAGGGGAAGGAATTTAACTGAAGAAAACTTGCAGGATATAATAATAAATACAAGGAAGGTTTTAGAACAGGCAATAGAGCAAAAGGGTACTACTATAAGAAGTTATACTTCTGAAGAGGGAGTGATAGGTAATTTTCAAAATAATTTAAATGTTCATAAAAGAGAAGGGGAAAAGTGTTCTTGTTGTGATGGAATTATTAAGAGAATAAAGATTGGTGGACGTAGTACTTATTATTGTGAGAATTGTCAAAAGTAATAGAAAATGTTGTTTTTAGTGAGTTATTGACCACTTTTGGGTGTTTTTATGTAAAAATTGGTAGATAACTTGCTTTTTTTAAAATATCAAAAGAAGTACATTCATTATGAATTGTACCTCTTTTTATTTAATTCTCTTTTCCAGTAAATCAATTAAAATATAAAGTAAATAAGAAATAATACCAAGTATAAATATAGAAGTAATGACAAGATTTAGGTTAAATACTTGTGAACCATAGGTTATTAAATAACCAAGACCTTTTTTTGATACTAGTAGTTCTCCCATGATGACTCCGATTAGTGATAAACTTATGTTTATTTTTAAGGTATTAACTAAGCTTTTAGTGTTTCCTCTTAGGACTAGTTTTGTAAATATTTGCATCTTACTAGCACCGAATGATTTCATTAGAATAATCTTAGAGTTATCTGTGTTAATGAAAGCATTATACATACCAATAATGGTTGTGAAAACTGATATGAGTAAGGCCATGAAAATAATAGAATTTGTGTTTGCTCCGATCCAAATTATTATTAATGGACCAAGGGATATTTTTGGTAATGAGTTTAGTACAGTAAGATAGGGATCGAATATTTTTGAAATAGTTTTGTTACTCCATAATAGGCTTGCAATGATAAGACCAATTATACTAGCAAGAGTAAAACTAATTATTGTTTCGTAAAGAGTTATAAATATATGAGAAGTTAGGTTATCGTTTTTGAATAAATCTATGACTGTTGTAATAATCATTGATGGATAAGAAGTTAAGAATGGATTAATGATTTCGAATCTTGCGGTGATTTCCCAAGTTATAAGAAATAGTACAATTATAGCGATTTTAAAGAAGGTTATAATGAACTTATTTCTTTTTTGTTTTTTTAGGAACAGTTCATGGCTATTACTATACATGATAATCCATCTCTTTCCATATTTTGTCATAGTATTCTATAAATTTTTTGTCTTTTCTGTTTAAAGATGGAATATTGTTTTCTTCGAGATTGATGTTTACTATTTCTTTTATTTTGCCTGGTCTATTTGAAATAATGATAACTTTATCGGACATACATATAGCTTCGGTAATATCATGGGTAACCATAATAGCGGTTTTTCCTTCTTGTTTAATGATGTTTTTTAAATCGTCTGATAGGGCTAGTCTTGTTTGATAATCTAAGGCACTAAATGGTTCATCTAGAAGAAGTATATCTGGATTTATAGCAAGTGTCCTAATTAAAGCAACTCTTTGTTTTAAACCACCTGATAGGGTATCTGGGTAATTATTAATAAAGTCTTTTAGACCGTATTTGTTTAGAAGATTTATTACATTTTGTTTTGTTTTTTTATTTAGTTCTTTTTTTATTTCTAGTCCTAGGCATGCATTATCTAGTACTGTTCTCCATGGAAAAAGAGAATCTTCTTGAAGCATATAACCAATTTTTAACTTGTTTTTGTTATAGATTATTTCTCCTTCATAATCTTTTATTATTCCTGCTAGTATAGTTAAAATTGTTGATTTTCCACATCCAGAAGGTCCTACTATTGATATGAACTCTTTGTCTTTAATACTAAAACTAATATCTTTTATGGCAAGAGTTTCATTTTCGTTAGTGTGATATGTTTTACTTAAATTATTTATTTTTAATAAACTATCTTTCATATATTAAGTCTTTATAACTAACTTTCTTATCTAGGAATCCTGCTTCTATGACTATGTCTTGTAAGTGATTAAAGTCATTTTCAGAAAAGTCTGTTGTTTTTGGCCAGGTATTGTTTTTCTTATAACTATCAATGGCATTTTTTATATCGTTATAAGATGTGTCTGGGAACTGGTTCATGATAACGTTTGCTATGTCTTCGCTTTTGTTATTATTTACGAAGTAAAGACCTTTTTTGATTGCTTTATCGAATTTTTCTATTATTTCTTTGTTATTTTGGATATAGCTTGTTCTTGCACTATATGCTGTGTATGGAACGTTGTCTGTTAGGGTTCCTAGTTGTTTTACTTTGTATCCATATCCTTCGTTTACTATTTTTGTTGCTAGTGGTTCGAATAGCGTTACGAAGTCTCCGGTTCCTCCGATGAATGCTCCGGCCATTGAAGCAAAGTCTATACTGGTATCAATTGTTAGATCTTTTTTGGGATCAATACCGTTTTGTTTTAGTGCGTATTCAAGAGTCATTTCTGGCATACCACCTTGTCTTCCTCCAATTACATATTTTCCTTTTAGGTCTTCGATTTTAAAGTCTTTTATTTCTTTTCTTGATATTAGAAAAGAACCATCTTTTTGAGTTAATCTAGCAAAAGTTTTTATATAATCTTTTTCGCCTTTGTTATAAACATAAATTGTGGCTTCACTTCCTGATAGTCCTATGTCTGCGTCTTTTGATAATACTGCGGCCATTACGTTATCAGCACCACTTGTTAGGGTAAGTTCTATATCAAGACCTTCTTCTTCGAAGTATCCATTTTCAATTGCAACATATTGTGGAGCGTAGAATACACTGTGAGTTACTTCTGCAACTTTAACTTTTGTTAAATCATTACTTTCTTCACTTACATAGAAGATACATAGTATTAAGCATAATACTAGGATAACTATACAAGTAATTATAGTAATTATTTTTTTCATATTTTTCCTCCTTTGGTTACATTTTATTATATGAAAAGATTAGAAAACGTGTTATATAAAATGACAATAATATAAAAATTAAAACAAAAGGTCTTATACGTGATATAATAAATATTGGAGGAAATGTATATGAGAGTAGTTTATACACATGAAAAGATAAGTGAAGATGGGGTTTCTTGTTTTTTGGCGGGTCCTACTCCTGTTAGGGATGATGTTAAGTCGTGGAGGAAGGATGCGATTAAGTTTTTTGAAAAGCATAATTTTAAGGGGACTTTATATGTGCCTGAGTTTAGGGATAAATCTTATTATGATGATAAGACTGGTCTTTGTGAGATTAAATGGGATCAAAATGCTTTAGAGAATGCGAGTGTTGTAATGTTTTGGATACCAAGATCGAGGGATATGCTGGGGCTTTCTACAAATGTGGAGTTTGGTTTTTTGATCTCTAAGGGGAATATGGTTTATGGAAGACCAAGTTCAGCTTTTAAGTGTTTGTTTTTGGATTATTTATATGAAGAAAAGCTAAATAAGAAACCTAGTGAAACTTTGGAGGAAACAGTTGTAAATGTAATAGAATATTTGAAGGATGGTAGTTATGAGTAAGGATAGAAAAGATGGTAAGAGGGTTACAAATATAAATGGAATGAATCATATTATGTATCATTTGGGAAAGAAGAGATCTGAGAATGAGGTATATATAAATTATGGTATAGATGTTACTAATCTTGTTAAGTATGTTTGTGATAAGAATAAGAATGGTGATGTTCATGTGACGTATTTTCATGTTTTTGTTACTGCGATAGGAAAGGTTATTTATAATAGGCCTTTGTTAAATAGATTTATTGTGAATGGTTATTTTTATGATAGGAGAAAGGTTCAGGTTTCATATGTTGCTAAGACTAGTTTTAAGGATAAGTCTCAGGAATTAATGAAGGTTTTGGATATAAATGAGGGGGATAATCTTGATACTTTGAGTTTAAAGATATCTAAGGATGTTAATAAAATAAGGACGAGTAGTTCTAGTGGTACCGATGATTTGGTGTCTAAAATAGGAAATATGCCTAAGTTTATAAGAGGTATGGCGGTAGGTATTTTTAAGTTTTTAGATAAGCATGATATGTTACCTAGTGATATGACTAAGGAAATATTGTATTATAGTTCGGTTATAGTTTCTAATTTAGGTAGTATAGATTGTAAGGATGCTATTTATCATCATTTATCGGAAATAGGTACTAATTCAGTATTGATAACAATTGGTAAGATATATGAGAAACAAGAGATAATAGATGGTAAAGCTGAGGTTAGATCGTACTGTAATTTTGGGGTGACTTTGGATGAAAGGATTGCAGATGGATTTTATTTTATAAAGGCAATAAAGCTTTTAGAGTATATTTTAAATAATCCAGAGCTTTTAGAGGAGGAGGCAAATGCTAAAGTTGAAATTAAATAAGAATAAGTATCCTTGGTATGATTATTATAAAGATGTTCCTCATAATTTGGAATATTTTAAGGGGACAATGGTTGAATATGTAATGGAAACTGCTCTTAAGTATCCAAAATTGTATGCTCTTGAATATTATAACAATAAGGTAACGTATAAGGAATTTATTGATAAAATAATAGATTGTGCTAAGGCTTTAAAGGTAATTGGGGTAAGAGAAGGGGATGTTGTAAGTATATGTATGCCTAATACACCTTCTGCGCTTTATATGTTTTATGCTGTTAATTTGATCGGAGGAGTTTCTAATATGATTCATCCTTTGTCTAGTGAAAAGGAAATTGAGATGTATCTTAATAAGACTAAGTCAAAAGTGATAATGACTATAGATTTTACGTATAAAAAGGTAATTAATATAATAAATAATACTAGTGTAAAGACTGTAATTGTGTCTAGTGCTGGTGATGATTTAAGGGGTTTGAAGAAGAAATTATATCAGTTATATAAGACTGATGTTACGAAAGCTGTTAAGAAGATAAAACAGGTTTTTTTGAAGGCTTTTCAAAATAGGAGTGTAACTTCATATAAGAAGTTTATAATTTATGGAAGAGGTTATTATGAGGATTATACTTTCAAAAAACAGGATATAGATACTGCTGTTATACTTTATAGTGGTGGTACGAGTGGAACTCCAAAGGGGATAAAGCTTTCTAATAAGGCGTTTAATGCACTTGCGTTAGAGGCTCATTATATGTGTGATCCTGCGAAAAAAGGGGATTCAATTTTATCAATAATGCCAATATTTCATGGTTTTGGACTTGGTGTTTGTATACATACTTGTCTTCATATTGGAATGAAGTGTATTTTGATACCAACTTTTAAGGGAAAGAATTTGGGTAAATTGATTAGAAAGACAAGACCTAATTTTATAGTTGGAGTGCCTACTTTATTTGAAGCTTTGTATAATAATAAGTTAAAAGAAGGGGATTTTTCTTCGATCAATTGTATTGTTTCTGGAGGAGATTTAATTTCTGAGGAGAAATATAATAGGTATAATGAAATGTTTCAAAAGTATGGTGCAAAGGCTAAGATAAGAGTAGGATATGGTTTAACTGAGGCATGTGCGGCGACTTGTTTGAGCCCAACTGATATTCATAAGGAATCAAGTATAGGAATACCTTTTCCTGATACAGTATATAAAATTGTAAAGATAGGTACTACTAAGGAAGCTAAACCTTTAGAGGATGGTGAAATATGTATAAGTGGTCCAACGCTTATGCAAGGGTATTTAGATGAAGAAGAGGAAACTAGTAAGGCACTTAGAAAGCATAATGATGGTAAAATATGGTTACATACTGGAGATGTTGGGTGTATAGATGAGGATGGTTTTGTTTACTTTAAATCTAGGTTAAAGAGAATGATTGTATCGTCTGGTTATAATATATATCCATCTTATATTGAGAATATTATAAATAAACATGAATACGTGAGGACTTCTACTGTTATAGGTAAAGATGATAAATATAGAGGTCAAATAGCAAAGGCTTATATAGTTTTAAAGAAGGAAGTAAAGTTAACGGATGAGGTAAAGGAAGAGATCAAGAATCATTGTAAGAAGTATATTGCTAAGTATTCAATGCCTAGAATATTTGAGTTTAAAAAGGAGCTTCCTAAGACACTTGTTGGTAAGATTGCTTATCAAGAGTTAGAAGAGGAGACAAATAGTAAGGAAAGGAAGGATAAACATGAATAAGTATCCAGAGCTGGTAGTAGATTTAAATAAATTAAAAGAGAATTATAGACAGGTAAAGAAATTGTGTAAAGATATAAAAATAGCAGGGGTTATAAAAGGATGTACTGGTATACCTGAGGTTGCTCAGTTATTAGATGAGGAACATGTTGATTTTATTGCATCTTCTAGGATGGAACAGTTAAAACCTTTAAAGGGTAAGGTAACATGTCCTCTTATGATGATAAGAATTCCTATGCTTAGTGAAGTAGAAGAAATAGTAAAATATACAGATATAAGTTTAAATAGTGAAATAGAGGTTTTGAAAGCATTAGATAAGGAGGCTAAGAGACAAAATAAAATACATGAAGTTATTTTAATGAAGGACTTGGGTGATTTAAGAGAAGGTTTTTATAAAGAGGAAGATATTATAGAGGCTGCACTTTTAGTGGAAAATGATTTGGATAATTTGGTACTTGCTGGTATAGGAACAAATCTTGGTTGTTATGGTGCGATAGTTGCGACGAAGGAAAAGTTAGAGGAACTGGTGAGTGTTGCAGAGGATATTGAGAAAAAGATAGGTAGAAAACTAAAATATATATCTGGTGGTGCTACTACATCTATTCCAAGGTTAATTGAAGGTAATATGCCAGAGAGAATAAATATGCTTAGAATAGGAGAGGGAATACTTCTTGCTCGTGATTTAAAGGATTTATGGGGTTATGATATAGAAAATATGAATCAGGATGTATTTACTTTGAGATGTGAGGTAATTGAAGTAAAAGATAAACCAACATATCCAGTAGGAAAAATATTTGTGGATGCCTTTGGTAATAAACCAACATATGAAGATAAAGGAATAAGAAGAAGAGCTTTACTTGCTATTGGAAAGGTGGATTATGCTTTTTTAGAGGATTTAATTCCTAAAAATGATAAAATAAAGGTAATTGGAGCTTCTAGCGATCATACAATAATAGATGTTGAAGATCAAAAAGATATAAAAGTTGGAGATATATTAGAGTTTAATTTAACTTATTCTACACTTGTTTATGTTTCTAATTCGCAAAATATAAAGAAGGTATTTAAAAGATAATCATAAATATAAACACTAAGTATATTAAACGCAAAAAGTTCTGAAAAGATTGAAAAAAAATATGTTATGTGGTATAATCTAACTCTTGAGGAGGGGCATATGGGTAAAAAAGGATTTGATATAGACTCAATAGACTTAGATAATTTAACTATAGATGAATTATTGGATTTAAGAAATAAACTTGATAATATAATTCAGATATATACAGATGATGGGAAAGGTTTTACAGAGGAAGAGATTTTAAAGAAATTAGTTATTCCGTTAGGACCATTTTTGGAAAAGATTGATGCTAAAAATGGAATGAAAAAGTTTAATATATTATTACTAGTAGAAGAAAAGACTAATAGTATAACAAGGGCATGGGAAAATAAGGAGATATATGATTTAGATACTCCGAATAGACCATATGTGTTTGAAATGCTAGGATTTGATGAGGAAACTTTTTTAAGTATAAGGGGAATAGGACAAGTTTTTTTAAAGAAGTTTATTGATTTTTTAAGGGAAAATGAATATACACTTGAAACTGATTTTACACAGGATGATTATAAAAAGTTGTTTCTTTATGCTAAACAAGGTGGGGCATATAGATTGTCTTTATCTGATGCGAAGAAAAAACTTTAATAATTACTTGATTTTATAAACAAAATATAGTATATTATTATTGTTTCCATTACTTGGATGGACTAAATCCTCGTTTTTCTAAGTTATGGTGTATTATATAAAGGAGGTAAAAGAGTGGCTTTAACAAGTGAAAAGAAACAAGATATAATTAAAAGATTTGCTAAGGACTCAAAAGATACTGGTTCTCCAGAAGTACAAATAGCAATTCTAACTGAAGAAATTCTTGTTTTAACAGAACATTTAAAAGAACATAAGCACGATTATCATTCTAGAAGGGGCTTACTTAAGAAAGTAGGTCAAAGAAGAAGTTTACTTAACTACTTAAAGAATAAAGATGTTACTAGATATCGTGAAGTTGTACAAAAATTAAATTTAAGAAAATAGATAGGCGCTTATTTTTTAGTGTCTTTTCTTTTTATGGGAGGAATTATGAAGAAAGTATTTGAATTAGATTTTAGAGGAAGAAAGTTAGTAGTAGAGGTTGGTGAACTTGCAAAACAGGCATCGAGTTCTTGTCTTGTTAGATATGGTGATACTGTTGTTTTGACTGCTGTTACAAATAAAAAGGAACCATCAACAGGAGATTTCTTTCCATTAATGGTATTGTATCAAGAAAAGCAATATTCTGTTGGAAAGATACCAGGTGGATTTATAAAAAGAGAAGGAAGGCCTACTGAAAATGCTACTTTGGCAGCTAGATTAATAGATAGACCAATTAGACCTTTGTTTAAAGAAGGATTTAAGAATGAAGTGCAAATAGTAAATACAGTTTTATCAGTTGATACAGATAATTCTCCAGAAATGACAGCGTTATTTGGATCAAGTTTAGCTCTTTCTATAAGTGATTTACCGTTTGAGGGACCTGTTGCTTCTGTAATAGTGGGGCGTGTTGATAATGAATTTGTTATTAATCCTACAACAGAACAACAAGAAAAAAGTGATATTTATTTAACAGTTGCAGGTACTAAGGATGCAATAAATATGGTTGAGGCAAGTGGAGCAGAAGTAAGTGAAGAGGATATGCTTGATGCACTTATGTATGGACATGAAGCTATAAAGGAATTAATTGCATTTGAAGACTCTATAGTACAAGAAATAGGAAAGGTAAAAGCAGAGTATCCTATTATAAAGATAGATGATGAAATAAATTCAAAAGTAAGAGATATTATAACTGTTAAGATGTTAAATGCTATAAGAATAGAGGAAAAGCTTGCACGTCAAGAAAAGATAGATGAATTAAAAGAAGAAGTACGTGATATATTTAAGGATATGTACAAGGAAGATGAAAACTTAGATAGTATAATAAATGAAGTTAATGAAGTACTTGAGAAAATAGAATATGAGGAAATAAGAAGATTAATAACTGAAGAGAAGATAAGACCAGATGGTAGAGGAATAGATGAGATAAGACCACTTGATTCACAAGTTGATATACTTCCTAGGACGCATGGTTCTGCTTTATTTACAAGAGGGCAAACTCAAGTATTAAGTGTTACAACTCTTGGATCAATTGGAGAATATCAAATTTTAGATGGTTTAAGTGATGAAGAGGGAAAAAGATTTATGCATCATTATAACTTTCCACAGTTTAGTGTTGGGGAAACTGGAAGATATGGTGCGCCTGGAAGAAGAGAAATAGGACATGGAGCACTTGGTGAAAAGGCTTTAGCAAGAGTTATTCCAAGTGAGGAAGAGTTTCCATATACAATAAGAGTAGTATCTGAGGTTTTGGAAAGTAATGGATCATCTTCGCAAGCAAGTATATGTGCAGGATGTATGAGTTTAATGGCTGCAGGGGTGCCTATTAAGGATATGGTTGCAGGAATAGCTATGGGACTTATAACAAATGGCAATAATTATACAATTTTAACAGATATTCAAGGTGCAGAAGATCATTTTGGGGATATGGACTTTAAAGTTGCAGGAACTAAAAAAGGAATATGTGCACTTCAAATGGATATAAAAATCAAGGGAATAACTAAACAAATCTTAAAAGAAGCATTAGAACAAGCTAAAAAAGCAAGATTTGAAATTTTAGAAAACATGAAAACTGCTATTGAAGAACCTAGAAAAGAATTATCTAAATATGCTCCAAAGATAAAACAAATAAAGATTAAAGAAGAAAAGATAAAAGATGTAATAGGACGTGGTGGAGACGTAATAACAAAGATAATTCAAGATGCAAGTGGAGTAGTAAGTGTAAATGATAAAAATGCAGTTAAAATAGATATAGAAGATGATGGAAGAATAATACTATATCATAGTGATTATAAAGTAATAGATAAAGCAATAGAATTAATAGAAAATATAGTAAGAGAAGTTGAGGAAGGACAAATTTATACAGCAAAAGTTGTAAAAATAGAAAGCTTTGGTTGTTTCGTAGAAGTTTGGCCAGGTTGTGAAGGACTAGTACATATTTCAAAACTTGCAAAAGAAAGAGTAGAAAAAGTAGAAGACGTAGTAAAACTAGGAGATGAAATAGTAGTAAAAGCAATTGGAACAGATAATAAAGGAAGATTAAACTTCTCTAGAAAAGATGCAATGTAAAATATGATTACTATAATTAGGCTGTGAATAGTAACCATAAAATCAATAATTTAAAAGATATTTTTCTTAAATTATTGATTTTTATATATTTTATGATATAATTTAATTACAACGAAGTGGGCAAAACCCACTTTTGTTTCGTTTTTGAGGAGGTAATCATGGAAGAAAAACTAAGACTTATACTTACTAAACCATTAAATGACATAGGTTTAGTAATAGATGAAATCACGTCTAAAAAAGATACTTTAAACATAGTGCTTGATAGTGATGATTTAATTGATTTAGATAGGATAACTACTGCTAGTAAATTAATTAATAAAATATTAGATGAAGAGGATATCATAAAGGATAAATATCTTTTAGATATATCAAGTAAAGAAAAAGGAGATGTAAAATAATGAAAGGAAAAGAGTTTTTAAATGCAGTTGATTTACTTGAAAAAGAAAAACATATAGATCGTGACATTATATTTGAAGCAATGGAACTTGCTTTATTATCTGCATATAAAAAGAATTTTGATTCTTTAACGAATGCTAAAGTAAGTATAAATCGTGAAACTGGAGATATAAAGATTTATTCTTATAAAACAGTAGTAGAAGAAGTAGAAGACGATGACATAGAAATATCTTTAGAAGATGCTAAAAAGATAGATAAAACTTTAGAACTTGGAGACACAATAGATACTGAAATAACTCCAGATAACTTTGGTAGAGTAGCAGCCTCTACTGCAAAACAAGTTGTAGTACAAAAGATAAGAGAAGCTGAAAGAAATAGTTTAATTGAAGAATTCCAAGATAAAGAAGGAGAACTAGTTTCAGGAATAGTTTCCCTAGAAGATGAAAATAATTATTATATTGATCTAGGCAGAACAAATGGTATTCTTCCAAAAAGTGAACTTATAGGAAAAGAAAAAATAGTAATGGGTTCTACAATAAAAGCCTATGTCACAAAAGTAAGCTCAAACAATAAAGGAACAATAATTCTTTTATCACGTGCACACTATAACTTTGTAAAAAGACTATTCGAACTAGAAATACCAGAACTAGCAGATGGTTCAGTAATGATATATGGTGTTGCAAGAGACACAGGTTCCCGTAGTAAAGTAGCAGTTTACTCAGAATATGCCAATATCGATCCAATAGGATGCTGTATAGGAGAAAAAGGTTCAAGAATAGCAAACATCATAAAAGAGTTATCCGGAGAAAAACTAGATATTATCAAATACTCTGATGATAAAGAAGAATTTATTAAAAACGCACTTAATCCTGCCAAAAACATAAGAGTTTACATACTAGATCCTAAAAAACAAGAAGCCCTAGCAATCGCAGACGGAGACGACTTCTCCCTAGCACTAGGTAAAAAAGGACAAAATGTACGCTTAGCATCACGCTTAACAAAATATAAAATAGACGTAAAAAACAGTGAACAAGTAAAGGAAATGGGCATAAATATTAAAGTAGGTGAATAAAATGAAACAAAAAAAAATCCCTATGAGAACATGTGTAGTAACAAATGAAAAATATCCAAAAAAAGAACTAATAAGAGTAGTAAGAACCCCTGAAGGAACCATAATAGTAGACGAAACAGGAAAAGCAAACGGAAGAGGAGCATATCTAAAAAAGGACAAAGAAGTAATAAAAAAGGCACAAGAAAAAAAGATTTTAGAAAGGCATCTAGAAACAAAAATAGAAGAAAATATTTACGAAGAACTTATAAATAAAATATAAGGAGATGACCTATATGCAAGAAGAGTACCTAATTACAAAAATATCTGATCAAAAAGACAAAAAATACTCTTATCCAAAAGAGCTAACCCAAGATGAAAAAGGCTTTCCTCTAAAAGAAGAAATAGAAAGCTTAATCGATCAAGAAAAAGATAAAAACACAGTCCTACTTGTATATCCACAAAATATCTTAATCCTAAGTTACAAAACAGAATCCAAACTAAAAAAAGTCTTCAAAAAAATATATGATGAGATGTGGGACGATCTAAAAGACTCAGAAATCTATAGTAAAGGTTCAATAAAACTAATAACAGAAATAGATGAATACAAAAACACAAGAAATCTAGAAGAAAGTTCTAAAAAAAGAAAACTTAAATAATTTAGAAAGAGGTGATAACAATGATGAGTTTACAAGAATATAGAGAAGAATTAGGAAAAACAAAAGAAGAAATTCTAAAACTATGTAAAAAACTAAACATAAAAGCATCAAATGACGATGACATGTTATCAGAAGACGATATTATAATGCTAGATAATGAACTAGCAAATGAAGAAGAAAAAGATAAAGAAGAGTATAAAGAAGAATACGAAGAAGAAATAATAGACGATGATGAACTAGAAAAAGATCTAAGAATAGAAACTGTTCAAGACAAAACAACAAAGAAAATGAAAAAACAACCAGTATCAAAGAAAAAAGATACCAAAGAATACCTAAAAGCAAAAAAATACTTATATAAACACAAAGAAAAATTAAAAGGAAACGATACAAAAGACGAAAAAATAGTCCTATATAAAGAAGGAATGACAGTAAAAGAATTAGCAGACGCCTTAAACGAAAGTGCTGCAACTCTAATAAAAAAACTATTCGATCTAGGAGCAATGGCAAATCTAAACCAAGCACTAGACTTTCAAACTGCAGAACTTCTAGTCATGGATTATGATAAAGAATTAAAAAAAGAAGAAACAAGAGATATATCAAACTTTGAAGAGTTCGAAATCATTGACAAAGAAGAAGACTTAAAAGAAAGACCCCCAGTAGTAACAATAATGGGACATGTCGATCACGGAAAAACATCATTACTTGATGCAATAAGACAAACATCAGTAGTAAGTGGAGAAGCCGGAGGAATAACTCAGCATATAGGAGCTTATCAAGTAAAAGCAAAAGATAAACTAATAACATTTATAGATACCCCAGGACATGCAGCATTTACAGAAATGAGAGCAAGAGGAGCATCAGTTACAGATATAGTAATCATTATAGTATCCGCAGAAGACGGAGTAAAACCACAAACAATCGAAGCGATAGACCATGCAAAAGCAGCAAAAGTACCAATCATAGTAGCAATAAATAAAATGGACCTTTCAAACGCAAACCCAGATAGAGTACTAACAGAGTTATCTGAAGCAGGCTTAACTCCAGAAGAATGGGGCGGAGATACCCTAGTAAACAGAATATCTGCCAAAACAAAAATGGGAATAGATGAACTTCTAGAAAACATCCTATTAGTCGCAGACATGCAAAACCTAAGAGCAAATCCAAATCGTTATGCAACAGGTTCAGTAATCGAAGCAAGACTAGATAATAATATAGGTTCAGTAGTAACAATCCTAATCCAAAACGGAACACTAAGACTAGGAGATCCTGTAGTAGTAGGAACAAACTATGGAAAAGTAAGAACACTTAAAAATGATAAAGGCGAAAATATAGCCAAAGCAGGTCCAAGTATGCCAGTAGAAATAACAGGATTAAACGAACTTCCAATAGCAGGAGATAGATTCATGGCCTTCGAAACAGAAAAAGAAGCAAGAAAAGTCTCAGAAGAAAGAAAACTAAGAGCAAAAGAAGCAAACACAAATAGATCAGGAATGACCCTAGAAGATCTATTCAGCAAAGTAAAAGAAGGAGCAAAATCAGTAAGCGTAGTCCTAAAAACAGATGTAAAAGGTAGTGAAGAGGCAATAAAACAATCACTATCAAAAATAAATTCTCACGATGTAAAAATAGAAGTAATAAGAAGTGGAGTAGGAACAATAACAGAAAGCGATATAGTCCTAGCAAACGCATCAAATGCCATAGTAATAGGATTCAACGTAAGACCAAGTAACAAAACATCAGAACTAGCAAAAGAATATGGCGTTGATATAAGACTACACAACGTAATTTATAAAATAATAGAAGAACTAGAAGACGCAATCTTAGGTATGCTAGAACCAGAATACGAAGAAAAAGTAACAGGAACAGCAGAAGTAAGACAACTATTCAAATTCTCAAAAGTAGGAACAATCGCAGGCTGCCTAGTAACAACAGGAATAATTAAACAAAGTGATAAAGCAAGAATAATAAGAGACGGAATAGTAATATATGATGGAAAAATAGGATCACTTCAAAGAGGAAAAGACAAAGCAAGCGAAGTCAAAAAAGGAATAGAATGTGGTATTACAATCGAAAACTATAACGACATAAAAGAAGGAGATGTAATAGAAACATACATCCTAGAAGAGGTAAAAAGATGAGTTTAAAAGCCCAAAAAATAGGAAGCATGTTCGTTCGTGAAATAAGCAGAATTATCCTAGAAGACATAAAAGATCCAAAAATAAAATTCGTAACACTAACAGCATGCGACGTAACAAATGACCTATCATATGCCAAAGTCTATTTCACAGTACTAGATAGAAGCAAAAAAGAAGAAACAGAAAAAGCACTAAATAAAGCAGCAAACTATATAGAAATAGAACTATCTAAATGCGTAGATATAAGAAAAATGCCACAAATAAGTTTCCACTATGACACTTCAATAGAATACGGAGAACTAATCGAAGAAAAAATAAAAGAGTTAAAGCTAGAAAAATAATTCTAACAAAAATCAGTCTATTATGATGTGCCCATTTAAAAGACATCATTATGATTGATTTTTTTTAATAATATTTCAATCTTCCAAAAAAACTAATTATTTCAAAACATTTATTTTCATATACAAATGTGATACAATTAACTAAAGATTTTAAAAAAATATAAAATTATGAATAGATCAAATTTGTTATTTAGAAATGAGGTATTTATGAAAAAATTGAGAACTGGTATATCATTAATTATATTAGGTAATATTTTATATTTAGCATATATTTGTTTTGCTAGGACTAGTGAAAGTAATTTTGCTGATTTTAGTAATGGTTTATTAGTAGGATTATCTATAGGATGTAATTTCATTGGTATAATTTTAGCAGTGGCTTATATGTCGAGTAATGATTCTAAGTAGTAAATTTTTTTTGACTTATTATATGTATTAATTATTCTTCAATGATAAAATATATTTCAGAGAAGTACTCTTCATTTACTTCAAGGCTATTATTAGACAAATCTACTAGGGGACCTTTTGCTCTTGACCAGGTAATTGTGGTTTTTAAATCTTTTCCTTGATTATTATTTCCTTGGAAGACTAGTTTTTTTGTATTATCAAGTGTTATTATTTCGTCATCTAATTTTTTAAATATTAGTGCATTTTCTAGGATGAAACCATTTTGTGAGGTTAGATGTCTTTTTATGTAGGCATATAGTTTCCAATCTGAACTTGTTTTTCTACTATCTACTATTTGTATTTTTAAATCTTTATCTCTTGGCAGTATGACTGGATCGCTAGAGATAAGGTTAAGTAAAAAGGAAAAGACAAATGATTTATCCATTATAGATAGTTCTCCATCGAATGGTGTTATGATTTTTCTTGTTTCGTAAATGAAACTATTTGGAATACAGGATGTAATATAAATGGTGGTGTTATCATCGATGTTATTTGGAAGGGTATATGTGAATAGTCCATCGGTATCAGTTTCTACTACTGCGGAGTTTCCGTCATAATTTATTAAAATGCTTGCACTTGGTGTGGTATGTCCACTTATTGTGTTTTTTTCTTTGTTTATTTGATGAATATTAATAATCATATTTCCTATGGAGAATTGTTTTCTTTCTTGAAATGAAAAGTTACTTAGATCTGGTAGATTTTTTAAATTCTCTTCACTTAGATTATGATTTTGGATGGTAGTTGAAGTAGAATTAATAGTTCCCTCAATAAAGGTAATGTCATCTTCCTTATACCAAGAATAATCTGGTAGATTATCTATTCCTCCGGCACTTGTTAATTCCTTTGAGTCTTTCCACATATTTATTCTTTTACCCTTTATAGAGAAAGTAACATTATTATTTGTATACAAAATATTGGAATTTCTTGTATACATAACTACTTTCATAGGATTATCCAGTATAATTTTTTGATTACTTCCTTTAAAATAAATATTATAGTTATCTGCAGGAGTATTTTCATAGGAATTAATAAGTTCTAAATTTGAGCCTTCTTTCATGGTAAATGATCCATATACTGACCACATTGGTAATCTTTGGTGTTTTGTTTCAATGAAATTAAAAGTAGCCCTTTCATCAATTAAGACATTATTAACACCATATATTGGATTGTTTGCAAAGCCGTTTCCTGTTGTTATATTAAGATTTGTATCATGTAAAATAGTAAAATTAAGTCTATTAGTACCAGTCATAAAGTCTTTGGTATCCGTTGATATATTAATATTACTTTTACATAGAAATACTACTGAAGGGTTATTATCATTTTTAAAGTAAAACAATGAGTAATTAGTAGAACTACTATAAATAACAGAATTGCCTCCGATTATTACTCTTGATGTTAAACAAACTTCTTGTGGTTCTATGTTGTTTTTGGCCTCAATAGTAATATCACAATTGTTTATTTTAACTGCTCCATAGGGATTATGTGTTAACTTAGTACCCCTATAGGAAATATTATTAAATGAGACCAAAACATTGTAGGTTTTATCAGCAGGTGTATAAACAACACCATAAGTATTTGAGTATTCAATATTAATATTTCTAAATTCAATTTCTTTGTTTCCCGGACTTGCAATAATAGTATCATTTATTTCTTCACTAATCATCCCATTAAATTTAAAACCGTTTCCGTCTATAATAATTTTTTCTTTGTTGTTATTTATTGTAATACCTTTTGTTAGAGTAATTTCATTTTCTAAATATATATAACTATAGGTGTTTTCTTCTTCTAAAACATTTCTAAGTTCTTCTTCCGTATATATTTTTACCTTTCTCTTATTAATTATATCCATAAAAAATCACCATATCCTTTGCCATATTTTATGAAATAATCAAATATTAAAATAATTAGTTTGTGATGAAAATGATATTTTATGTTATTTTTTAGTAATTAATAGACTTATAATGTGATGTTATGATCGGTTTTTCTATTTATAAAAAACATAGTTTATATCTTTTTTTTTGCTTTATTTTTTGTTATAATTTAAGTGGTGATTAAAGTGAGAAAGAAAAAAGAATTGGATGTTGAAAGTCTAAATAGTATTTTAGCACTTGGAAGTAAAATACTTAAGGTATTATTTGTTGTTACTATTTTATCTTGTATTCTTATTGCTGCTATTTTGTTTGATAAGTTTCATGTTTTTAGGACAATTCTTAATATATTAAGTGTTGCTGCACCATTTTTTATTGGATTTGTTGTTGCTTGGCTTTTGAATCCTGTGGTTACTTATTTGAATAAGAAGGGTGTAAAGAGGGGACTTGGTTCGGTTTTTGTATTTGTTATGTTTTTGGTTGTATTATTTCTTGTTATAAAGTTTATGATTCCTATGTTATATAAACAGATTAATGAGTTTATTGATATTCTTCCTTCTTTGGTTTTGCAGGTTACTAATTTTATTCATGAGAGTTTTGCTAAGTTTAATTCTACTGGATTTGATTTTAATGCTGTTGAAACTAAGATTTATGATACGCTTGAATCTTTTGGAACTGATTTAACTACTAAACTTCCTAGTATTATTATTGGAGGAGTTAGTAGTGTTGTATCTAGTATTTGGTCAGTTATACTTGGTTTTATAGTAGGTTTTTATTTACTTATTGATTTTGATGGTATGAAGAAGATATTTAATGTTATGCCTAAAAAACATAAGAATACTATGAGAAAACTTGCTAGGGATTTGGATGAAACTTGTAAGGATTTTGTACAGGGAACGCTTTTGATTTCGTTTATTGTATTTTTAATAACAAGTATATTGTTTGCTATTGTTGGTTTGCCTTCTCCTATGTTGTTTGGACTTATATGTGGTGTTACTAATATTATTCCTTATATTGGGCCTTGGGTTGGTGGGGCTATTGCGACGATAGTAGGATTTACTGTTTCTCCACTTGTAGGTATTTTAGCAATTGTTATATGTTTTATATCACAACAAATAGATGGCATTATTCTTCAGCCTATAATAATGGGAAAAACTATGAAGTTACATCCTGTTACAATTATGATAGGTTTACTTGTTTTCGGATATTTCTTTGGAGTTTTAGGTATGATAATAGCTACACCTTGTATAGCGTGTATGAAGGTAATTATTATGTATATAGAAAGTAAGTATAAGATAAAAGAGAGAATAGTAAATAGTGAATTAAGGAGTGATGAGTAATGCAAATTATATTAATTGGAGGAAAAGCAAGAAGTGGTAAGGATACGACCGCGGATATTCTTATTAAAGAATTAGAACAAAAGGGTAAAAAGGTGTGCAGAGTTCAAGTTGGACAATATATAAAGTATTATGCTACTAAGTATTTTGGTTGGGATGGAAAAGAAGAGACTAAACCACGTGATTTATTAAATAAGCTTGGTACTGATATAATTAGAGAAAAAATTGATCCTGATTTTCATGTTGATAGGCTTATTCAAGATATAAAAGTACTTTCATATTTTTATGATACTTTTGTAGTTTCTGATATTCGTTTTCCAGTTGAAATAGAGAAAACAAATTCTGCTTTTGATAATGTTATTAGTATTAAAGTACAAAGACAAAGTGATGAACTAAATGATGTTCAAAAGAAGCATATTTCTGAGAATATGCTTGATAATTATGATAATTTTGATTATATAATAGATAATAATGGTTCATTGGAAGAGTTAGAGATGAAGGCAAAAAATATTTTAACAGAAATAGGTGATTAGGAAATGAAACAATTTAAAGTAAATGAACTGAAAAGAGAATATATAGATTTTTTTAAGAGTAAGGGTCATACCGAGATAAAGAGTGCTTCTTTGGTTCCGGATGAAAAGGGATCTGTGCTTTTTACTATTGCGGGTATGCAACCTCTTATTCCTTATTTACTTGGAGATAAGCATCCTGCAGGGGATAAATTAGTTGACTCTCAAAAGTGTTTAAGAACTATTGATATAGATGATGTTGGAGATAAGTCTCATTTAACATTTTTTGAAATGTTAGGAAACTGGAGTTTGGGTGCATATTTTAAAAAAGAATCTATTGAGTATAGTTTTGAGTTTTTAACCAAACATTTAATGATTCCTCTTGATAAGATTGCAGTTACTGTATATGAAGGTGATAAAGTAGTACCAAGAGATGAAGAAAGTGCTAACAAATGGAGAGAGTTAGGTATAAAAGAGGAAAACATTTTTTATTTAGGAAAAGAAGATAACTGGTGGAGTGCCTCAGAAGAAGGACCATGTGGACCTGATACTGAAATATTCTATATTTTTGATAAAGAAAAGTGTTCTTCAAATTGTTCTCCTGCTTGCAATTGTGGTAGATATATGGAGATCTGGAATAATGTATTTATGGAGTATAACAATACTAAAGATGGAATGATCCCATTAAAACAAAAGAATGTAGATACAGGTATGGGACTTGAAAGAATAGTTACTGTTTCACAAAATAAAAATAGTGTTTATGAAACAGATGTTTTCTATAATACAATGAAGAAAATAGATGAGATAAGTAAAAAAAATCTATTATCTAGTAAAAGAATAGTAGCCGATCATATAAGATCATCATCAATGTTAATAGAAGACGGAGTAATTCCTAGTAATGTAGATCAAGGATATATATTAAGAAGATTAATAAGAAGAGCTCTTAGACATATGCGTAAGTTAGAAATGGATTTTGTTTATATAAAAGATATAACTGAGGCAGTTTTACTCGATCTAGAAAATCAAATGGGTACAATAAATAAAGAAAAGGTATTATCTGTAATATTAGAGGAATCTTCAAAATTTCAAAAAACATTAAATAAAGGATTAAAAAAGTTAAATGAAGAAATAAGTAAGAATCCAAATAAACTTTCAAAAGAAGTAGTATTTAGACTTTATGATACATATGGTTTTCCTCCAGAAGTAACAGATGAAATTGCAAAAGAACATAATTTAACTATAGATATGGACGGTTTTAAAGAATTGTTTAAAGAACATCAAGAAAAATCAAGGAAAGGTGCAGAGGCTAAGTTTAAAGGTGGTTTAAAATCAAATAGTGAAATAGAGACAAAATACCATACTGCAACTCATCTTTTAAATAGAGCTTTAAAGGATGTTTTAGGAGATCATGTTCATCAAAAAGGATCTAATATAACAGAAGAAAGACTTAGATTTGATTTTTCACATAACGAAAAAGTTTCAAAAGAAGATTTGAAAAAAGTTGAAGATATAGTAAATCAAAAAATAAAAGAAGATTTAAAAGTAACATATGAAGAAATGAAAAAAGAAGATGCAATAAATAGTGGTGCAGAAGCTATGTTTATAGATAGATATGGTAATATAGTAAAAGTTTATAGTATAGGAAATTATTCAAAAGAAGTATGTGGAGGTCCCCATGTAAAATCAACTGGAAGTTTAGGCCATTTTAAAATTAAGAAAGAAGAAGCGTCATCAAGTGGTGTCAGAAGAATAAAAGCTATACTTGAGAACAATCATGAATAATAAAAAAGATGTATATGGAGTAGGACCTATATATGGATTAATAACAGGAATATTTACTATAACTAGTATTGTTTTATCAGTTTTAAATATAATACCAGGAAGGATAAATAATAAAATAATAATAACTATTCTAATAATACTTGGAATATGTTTTATGATATATGGTTTTATCTTATGGAAAAGAGCAGTAATAGATAATAAACTAGTAGAGAATTATATCGAAAAAGATAAACTTTGTACTAAAGGAGTATATGGTATAGTAAGAAATCCTTGTTATACTGGGGTTATGTTTATATGTACAGGAATAATTCTAATGTTACATAACATATATTTATTTATATTACCATTTATCTTTTGGGGTATTATGACAATACTTGTAAAAGAAAAAGAAGAAAAGTATTTATTAGAAAAATATAAAAAGGAATACATAAACTATTGTAAAAACGTTAATAGATGTATACCATGGGTTAGGAAAAAGTAAAAAATATATTTAAGTGATGAAAAATAATACTTGAAAAAGTATTGTTTTTATTATAAAATAAACTTAAAGATAAATGATCATAAAATGCATTAGTCAAGTAAAAGTAGACAACTATTTAACATAATTTAATTCTTTA
>CAVFIB010000007.1:0-23365 GCA_963622385.1 Bacteroidaceae bacterium
TGTGAAAAAAACGAACTAATTAAAATTCGTCTCTTTTATGGCTGAGTAGTAACAATTTTTTACAATATTTTTTACAAGTGATAATATTTCATCATTTTACTATATTCCTCCTCTACCATGTCTTCAAAACTATTTCCTAGTTTTACGTCTGCTCCTAAAAGTATTCCATCATATATTAAAGTACTTTTAAATGGAATTATTGATGTTATAGCAATATTTGGTAGTTCTCTGTAATTAATGATATTATCAATATTATCATTTATTCCTTTAACCATATATATTTTTTCTTTTGTCATAAATGATGTGTAATTTGTTTCATATCTAGCAATGATAAACATATCTCTAATGCCTTTTTTAAACTCACTTGTTATTTTTAATTCTTCTTTGTTAAATTTATAGGGATTACCTAAGCAGAATTCTAAAACTATAACATCTTTATTTTCCCAGAATTTATCAACGATATCTTTTATTAAGTAAGGATTAATACCTGTTTTATTATATAGTTTTATATTTCTATTTATTTTATATTTATTATTAGTGAACTCTAATAGAGCAAAATAAATCTTATAAAATAGTTTTGCATCTTGCTTAGATAAATGAGCATCTTGTTGCTTTGTATAAGCTTTATCTTTTTCTAGTATTTTCTTTATTTCTTTTTGTTTTATTTCTTTTGCTTCATTTGGAGTAAAACCGTTTAAAGCTCCGGATGGCATTTCATCCATTGCATCATCCATTAATTTAAAAAGATAAGTTAAGTCATAATCTCTAAGTACTGGAACACTTGAGATTGTATTTTTTAAGGAATCTCTTTCTAAATTTAACATTGCATACTCTTTAATTAATTTAATTGCAGAGTTCCAAAAGAAAGGTAAACTTTTTAATTCTTTTAAGAATTTATTAATTTTAGGATTTTTAATATCAAAATCATTATAAAATAATCTTTTATAAAAATCTAAATCTATTTTTTTAGTTCCAGATAAGCCTTGGATACTTCTTTGATGTTCTAGTTCTTCTTCTATTTCAAAATAATCTTCATGAATAGCAAAGGGTATATTTTTTCCTATGCTTTCAAAATCTTTGGTGCTTATAAACACATAGTAATTAAATAGTTTATCATTTAACATATGATTAAAAATTACTTCTTGTGGAACTTTTGTTATACTGGAGCCGATTTCTGCAACGACACTTAGTAAAGATGCCCCTTGTGCCTTGACGTATCCTACTAGTTGTTCATTTAATTTATCTATTTTATCTTTTAATTTGAAATCAGTATTATTAAGTGCAATTTCGACGTGATTTAGTATTTCTTCTGGAATATTTAAAGTGTCATCTAAAAAATTATAATAGATTAAAAACTTATCTATTAAGGTATTTCTTTCCCATTCATACTTTTTATCTAAATAATTTATATTTGTTTTACATGATTCTTTTATACTGACAACACCATTTTTACCATTCTTAAGTATCATTTTTAAATATTTAAGTTCTTTTGATGTGCATATGTTAATAATGTTATTATAATCACTATAAACATTATAAATAGCCTTTAGCATTTTTGATCTTGATATCTTGTTATAATCCTTAAAATTTGTAACAATACGTGTATATTTATCATAAACATACTCTTTATTGTAATGTTTAATTTCATCGCTCGTTTTCATTTACTACCACTTCCTAGCAACTTATTTTTCTACTATTATTCCTAGATCTAAAAACATAATACTAATTAATGATAAAGCATCATATAACTTTTCTAGATGATATTTTTTCTCTTCAAAACTAAATACTTTGAGGTTTATATCCTTAAAATAAGATGGAACATATTGTGTTACTCTGTACATATTTAAAGTTTTATTCATATTTGCTACTGCTCTTAACAAAGTTTTTTCGTTTATATCATGAATACTTGGAATAATTGATTTCATCTTAGTTTTTGCACTTAAACTATTTTCAAAAGTTTTTTTCCATAACTGGTTATCGAAGTTAGATAATTCATAGGCTTCTACACATGGGTAGCTAAGTAATAATAAACCATTCATATCATATTCATTATCAAGTGCACTTGAAAAGGTATTTATATTTTTTAAAATATCCTTCTTTGTATTAGAAAGATTATCTCTATCCCAAATAATGTATACTGGTATATTTTTTAAACTCTCATTGTATTCTTTTTTTACTAACTCATAAAGTTCATCTTTATAATTAGTATCTTCCATTATTGTTTTAATACTTGATGAAAAAGTATTTACTATTATAATTGTACAGTTATCATTTTCCCTACTTATAAACCTTTCTATTTCTTTCTTACCTCTTCTTATAGAAATATAATTGTAATTAAGTACATTTACAAAAATATGTTTTAATAGCTTAAATTCTTCGGATTGTCCTTCTACTACTATTATTACCCTGCCAATAGTTTTGTTTTTATTAATCTTTAAATTCTTTATCGTAAGATGGGTTTCCATCAAATACTCCATTTCTAAACATTTTTTCTAGATTTTGTGATTCTCTTGGATTTTCATCAGAAAATCTTTTTATTAAAGTTCCCTTTTTAGAATTAAAGCTAAATGAATATATTTGATCTGGTCTTAAAATATAAGTATCGAGTAAATTTGTTGAATGAGAAGTAAAGAATATTTGTGAATTATTACTATTATTAAAGAAATACTTTATCAGAGCTTCTTCAAGTTCATTATGAAGTCCACTACTAAACTCATCTACTATAATCATACAATTATTTTTACAAGCAAAAATAATTGGTAATATCATACTCATAAAAGCTTTATTTCCTGTTGATTCAAGTGCAAGTAGCATTACAAAACTTGTACCTTTTTTTCTTAAACCTATTTCCTCGTTTTCAGAGTTTAATGTTATAGTATTGTCTTTATTAGTAGTTTGTTTATTAAAAACTATTTCACTATTATATCCAATCTTACTGATAAATTCATTTAAGTATGTTGCATCCTTTGTAAGAGCATATTGTTCAAGATATTGCTCATTTAGCTTAGTAGGATCATATGATTTTAAACCTCTCATACCAATTAAGCAATTCAAGTAAATTGAATTTTTCAAAAAATTAAACCATTCATTAAGTACAGGATCATTATTAAATCTAGTATTATAGTATTCTAATTTTAATAAAGAAAGTGTACTATTTATGTTATCATTATCTTTACTTTCTGTAAAATATGTTTTTCCACTTTTCTTTAATCTTTCAAGTTTTAGTTGTTTATCTAGATATAGTTTTTCTGAATTAATTGAGTTTCCCATAAATTCAACTTGATATTCAATCTCTTTTCCTTTCACCTCAAAAATATAACAAATATTATATTTGGTACCACTTGTGTACATTGATTTATTTACTATATAGTTTTGTTCTGTATTTCCAAACAGCATATCAAGTAAAATAACTATTGCTTTTAGGGCTTTGGTTTTTCCAGAAGCATTTTCTCCTACAAATAATGCGCCTTTAAGTACCCTTCCTTCGCCAACATTTGTATCCTCAAGTATTTTATAATTAGTGGCAGAAAAATCAAAAGTAGTTTTTCCTATAAATGTTGTGTAGTCTTTTATTATTATTTTTTTTAACATAATTTCCCTCCTACGTATATTATACACTTTTATTTGTAAAAAAAATACATCTTTTTTTTGCTAAGTGTAATTTTTTTACATATTTTAACATATTTAGTAGAAAAATCAAGATTAATAAGACAAAAAATTTAGATATGTCTTTTAACACTCTAAATTTTTTATTTTTCTTATCCTAGTTTTCTTTTTTTCTAATGCGTACTTTTGTATTATTAAGATTCTTTTTTAATCTATTATCTTCTTTATTTATAGTACTTAAATAATTTAAATAATACTCGCTTATCATATTACATATTTCATCATTTAATAATAAAACTTGATCATCTTTTATTTTAGAACTACCAAGAGATGAAATAAGACTTGGAACTTTTTCAAGTAAAGGATATTTTTCTTTATTATCTTCGATTAAATCGCTTATTTCATCTAGACTCATATAAGATGCATCTATATTTTCTAGTTTTTTTACGACAAAACTACCATATAGTTTTTCTCCTTTTATTGGTTTTCTGCTTAAAAGGATTTTGTTATTATTTTCATCTTTTAAATAACATTCTTCCATATCGCATTTATAAAAGTCGTTATCTATATCTATTTTGTTATATCTTTTTTTATCACTTTTTTTACATTCTACAGTCACGGGACCATAAAGTTTTTCATATATACATTTTATTAGGTTATAGAAACCTTTTTTATCAACCTTTATATTTTCCATTTAACCCTCCTATTTTAGAAACTGTTCTATTTCTTTTAATCTATCATCTATTTCTAGTAATGAAACTTGATGATGTTTAATTTCTTGTTTTGGTGTTTTTTCAGTATCCAGGACTTCTATTTCTTCTTGATTGTTTTCTATTTTTATTTCTTCTTCTAAGTCTTTTGGAATGAATAAATCATCTACGTCTTCTTTAAAGATTGTTGTTCCTGTTTTATAACGATCTGCTATAGGTATTTCGGTATTCTTAATAAAATCTATGCTAGTACCTCTTCTTATACCTATATAACCTTTGTTATCTGTTATAAAAGTTTTTATGACTTTATATGGGTTTGTTTTTACTTCTCTTAGAAGTAGTAGTCCTCTTCTTGCTCTTGATGATTTTTCAAATTCACCTAATCTAACTCTTTTAGCAGTTCTATTGCTTGTGAATATTGTAACATATTCTTTGTTTTTGTCAAATAAACTAGCACTACTTACATAATCATCTTTTAGATTAATGGCTTTTACACCACTAGATTTTATTCCAGAAGATGGTACTTCATTCATATCAAACCATAAACCATATCCATTATAGGTACTTATGAATATATCATTTTTATCTACTAGAAATGCATTTATAACAAGGTCATTTTCTTTTAATTTCATACATGAGATTGGTTTACTATATCTACTAACTTTAAATTCATCTAAACTTGTCTTTTTAATCATACCATTTTTACTTATTAAAGATATATCAATATTTTTATTAAAATCACTAATTGGAATGGCACTTATTATTTCTTCGTTTTCTGATAATTTAATAATATTACTTATATGTTTACCAAGCATTTTCCATTTAATATCTGGTATTTCATGAACTGGAAGGAATAAATAGTTACCTAGATTAGTAAATACAAGAAGTGTATCTATTGTTCTTTGTTTGAATAATCCTACTACGTAATCTCCTTCTTTTAGAAGTGGATCATCGTTATTAGCATTATATCCTCTCATGGAAGTTCTTTTTACATAACCGTCTTTTGTTATTAGGACTACTACTTCTTCATTAGGAATCATTGCTTTTTCATCTATTTTTATGGTTGCTTCTTCGTTTGTTATAACAGTTTTTCTAGGGGTTGCATATTCTTTTTTTATTAATCTTAATTCGTCTTTCATTACTCTTTTTAGTTCATCTTCTTCATTTATTATTTTGGAAAGAGCTTCGATTATTAAGTTTAGGTTTCTTTGTTCTTCTTCTAGGACTTTTATATCTGTATTGGTTAATCTATAAAGTTGAAGTATTACTATAGCTTCGGATTGTTCTTCTGTGAAACCGAATTCTTTAACTAAATTAATTTTAGCATCTGCTTTGTTTTTACTGGCACGGATAACTCTTATGACTTCATCTAGTATAGAAATGGCTTTAATAAGACCTTCAACTATATGGAGTCTTTTTTTAGCATGAGCTAAATCAAAATGGGTTCTTTTAAGTACTATTTGTTTATAATGGGCTAGATGAGCGTCTATTATATCCATAATACCTAGTAATCTAGGACGACGATTAACTATTGCTATCATATTGTAATTGTATGATGTTTGAAGATCAGTATTTTTGTATAAATAATTAAGTATTAAGTCAGTATTAGCACCTTGTTTTAGATCTATAACTATTCTTAGGCCATCTTTATCAGTTTCGTCACGGACTTCAGAAATTCCTTCGATTTTTTTATCTATTCTTATTTCATCAATTTTTCTTGTTATATTAGATTTTAAAACATCAAAAGGTATTTCTGTTATAATTATACTGGTTTTTCCTTTTGTCTTAGTTACCTCAAGTTTAGCACGTACTATTATCTTACCACGACCAGATGTAAAGGCTTTTGTGATGCCTTCTGCTTCATATACGACTCCGCCGGTTGGAAAGTCAGGTCCTTTTATTATTTCTAGAATAGTTTCAAGTCTACAATTGGGACTATCTATTCTTTTAATAGTGGCATCAATAACTTCTCCTAGATTGTGAGGTGGAATATTAGTTGCGTACCCTGCACTTATTCCTGTTGTTCCATTAACGAGTAAATTGGGGAACTTTGCCGGAAGTACTGTTGGTTCCATTTCGGTATCATCGAAATTAGGAGCCCATGTAACTGTATCTTTATCTATGTCTTTTAAAAGTTCATTACTAACTTTAGATAGTCTTGCTTCAGTATAACGCATTGCTGCAGGACTATCTCCATCAAGGGAACCATTATTTCCTTGCATATCAATATAAGGGGTATTTTGTTTCCACCACTGACTCATACGAACCATAGCTTCATATATAGAACTATCTCCGTGGGGATGGTAATTACCCATTATACTACCTACTGTTTTAGCGCTTTTTCTATACGGTTTATCATAGGTATTATGTTCACGAAACATACCATATAGTATTCTTCTTTGAACGGGTTTTAATCCATCACGAACATCTGGAATTGCCCTATCTTGTATTATATACTTAGAATATCTTCCAAAACTAAGTCCCATTATCTCTTCTAAAGAATACTCATGTATCCTTTCAAGTGCACTTTTTGTATCATTCATTTCTAAATCACCATACTTATTATACATTAAAAAGTGGAATATTACCAAATTATTAGTGATTTTTTACGTAAAAAATAAGAAAAGATATAAGAAAATCAATTCCTATATCTATTATTTGTACTATTTAACAACTATATTAACTATTTTGCCTTTTATTACTATTACTTTAACTATTTCTTTTCCTTCTAGGTGTTTTTTAACATTATCTAAAGATAAGGCTTTTTGTTTTATGCTATCTTCGTCTTCTTTAGTGGAAATAGTTATTTCACCACGAACTTTACCGTTTACTTGTACTGCGATGTTTTTTTCTTTTAGGATTGTTTTTTCTTCATCGTAGGAAGGCCAAGTGCTTTCGCATATTGGTTTAAGTCCTATGGATTCATTAAGTTCTTCGGTTATATGTGGTGCTACTGGGTTAAGAAGTGTAAGTAATAATACGTAATCTTTTTCAGTAATATGCTCCTGTTCTTCATATTTATTAAGTAAAATCATAAGAGTAGATATTGCAGTATTATAAGCCATATGAGTTAAGTCGTAAGTTACTTTTTTAATACTTTGATGGATAATTGTTTCTAATTCTTTTGAATAGTTATTACCACTTACTACTCTATCTTTTAAACGAATGATTCTATCAAGGAATCTTTTACATCCTTTAAGTGAGTCAGTACTCCATGGTGCGTCTTGTTCATAGTCTCCCATAAACATTTCATAAACTCTTAGAGCATCTGCTCCGAATTCTTTTACTATATCATCTGGGTTTATAACGTTACCTTTACTTTTACTCATTTTTTCATTATTAGAACCTAGTACCATACCATGGCTTACACGGGTCCAGATCATTTCTTTGTGTGGAACAAGTCCAATGTTGTATAGGAATTGTACCCAGAATCTTGCGTAAAGTAAGTGTCTTGCTGTGTGTTCCATTCCGCCATTATACCAATCTACTCTGTTCCAGTATTTCATTGCGTCCATACTAGCAAATTCTTTATCATTATGGGCATCCATAAATCTTAAGAAATACCAACTAGAACCAGCCCAGTTTGGCATAGTATCTGTTTCTCTTTTTGCATGATTTCCACATTTAGGGCAAGTAGTATTAACCCAGTCAGTTATTTTAGCAAGAGGACTTTCGCCATCATCAGTAGGTTCATATTCTGCGACGTCTGGAAGAACAAGTGGTAAATCTTTTTCAGGAAGAGGTACCCATCCACATTTATCACAGTTAACCATTGGTATTGGTTCTCCCCAGAATCTTTGTCTTGAGAAAACCCAATCTCTCATTTTATAATTAACTTTTTTATTACCGCATTTATTGTCTTCAAGCCATAAGATCATTTTATCTATTGCTTCTTCTTTATCAAGTCCATTTAAGAAGTCTGAATTAATATGCAAACCATCTTTAGTATAAGCTTCTTTTGAAACATCTCCACCTTCTAGGACAGGAATTATTTCTAGGTTAAACTTTTTAGCGAACTCATAGTCTCTTGTATCGTGAGCTGGTACTGCCATAATAGCTCCTGTTCCATAGGAAACAAGTACGTAATCACTTATCCAAATAGGAATTTCTTTTTCGTTTACAGGATTAATTGCATAGGCTCCAGTAAAGACACCAGTCTTTTCTTTGTTAAGCTCAGTTCTTTCCATATCATTTTTTAGTTTACATGCTTCTTTATATTCGTTTACAGCTTTTCTTTGATTGTCAGTAGTTATTTCATCTACCAGTTTATGTTCCGGAGACATAACACAGTATGTTGCTCCATATAGTGTGTCGCATCTGGTTGTAAATACTGTAAATTTTGAAGTACTATCTTTTATTTTGAAATCAATTTCTGCTCCAAGGGATTTACCAATCCAGTTTATTTGCCCTAGTTTAACTTTTTCAGCAAAATTAGTATCTTTTAATCCTTCTAGTAAAGCTTCAGAGTAATCACTCATTCTAAGCATCCATTGACTCTTTTCTTTTTGCATTACTTTAGAGCCACATCTTTCACAAACACCACCTGCGGCGTCTTCGTTTGATAACACACTCTTGCAAGTTGGACACCAATTAACAGGAACGGTATCTTTATAGGCCATTCCATGTTCATAGAATTTTAAGAATTGCCACTGAGTCCATTTATAATATTCTGGATCGGTTGTGCTAAATTCTCTGTTCCAATCAAATGAAAAACCTAGATCCATCATTTGTCTTTTGAAATTATGAATATTTTCTTTTACTGCTTCTTTTGGATGAATATGGTTTTTTATAGCATATTGTTCTGCTGGTGCTCCGAAAGCATCCCATCCCATTGGATAAAGTACATTATAACCTTGCATTCTCTTCATTCTAGCTATTGCATCTTGAGCAGTATAACTTCTAACATGTCCTACATGAAGTCCAGCACCACTTGGGTAAGGAAACTCAACAAGTACATAATAAGGTTTCTTTTTATCTCCATTTATAGCAGTAAAACTATTATTATCTTTCCAATATTTTTGCCATTTTTGTTCTATTTCTTTATGATTCATTTTTAACAAATCCTTTCTTTTTTAAAATATATCCTGCTAAAGTATAACTTATATATAAAACAATAAAAATAACAGGAATTGCTACCAATAATTTAAGAAGTAAATTACTAGTTATATTAGTCGCTAAAAGTACTAGACCAATATCAATAGCATTTATTATAGCAACTATCCTCATAAGTTTTTTATAACTTATCTTTTTAACATCAACTCTTTGAGTCTGGATAAATAACTTCAAATCAACAGGAATATTATCCTTAGTATATTTATCTATCTTACGAGTTTCAATAAATTTATAATATAAGAGGACAAGTACTACTGCAATAAAAAATTGAATAACCATATAATAAAAATTCATAAAACTCACCTCTTAAATACATTTCTTTTATATTATAATAAATTTAAGTAAAAAAAACAATAAGATATACATATAAAAATGAAAATCAAAATAGATTAACATATAAAACTAATTTATAATATTGGCACTATTTAATTAAAAGCTCTAAATTAAAAGAACCTCACTAAAAAGTGAAGTCTTATTAAAAAGGAAAAATAGAAAAAACTGATTAATAAACAATAAATATCATTTTAGGAATTATTTCTTAAATAAAGTGATGAAAGTTGTGCTTTACTAATATTAAAACTATTCCCATCTTCTAAAGTAACTTTAACACTATAATCTCCTTCTTTATCTTTTTCATATTTAATATCTTTAACTTTTGAATTTTTATATAAAGATAAATTAGTCTTGTCTTTGCTACCAAATTGTAAATTTAATAAATTATCATTACTGTCAATAACAAAATTAACAATTTCACCATTTAAATAACCATTAAAAGTGTTTTTAATGATAACAGGCTTTTCATTATAAGTTACTTCTTTGTAAGAGCCATTACTTGATTCTTCATCACTTGAAACATAAGCATATAACTTTTTATCTTTACTAATTTTCCACAAAATCCCATCTCCTGTTGCGTATGCTACTTGATAATCGGGATAATCTATATAATCTTTATAAGTAGTAGTAAAGCCAATGCTAGAATGAATATATAAATTCCCATCTCCATAATCAACACCAATAAAATCATCAGATAATCTTTCTAAATATCCTGTATAAACATTAACAACCTTTTTAGGATTTATCTTAGTAAAGGTGTTGACATTGCTTTCTAAAATCTCATCATTTTCATCATAAGTATCTTGAACACGATAGTAAAGATTATTATCTTTTGTTAAAACATATAAAGATAAAGGTGCAGCAGGACCACCATATCTTATAGAATGAACAGATATTGGTTCTTCTTTGATAGTAGTATCTTTAACAAGTTTAGCATTATCGGTATTAGCATAATAAACACTACCATTTCTAATTTCTATTGCACCATTACTGGAAGTAGAATCAAGTTTCTTAATGTAATGATTTTTAACTAGGTTATCTATAGAATAAAAATCGTTATTATCTACAGTAAAAACAGCTTTTTTATCAATACTTGGTAAAGTTTTAACTTTATACTTATCATAACAAATGTATCCTGCTAGTCCTAAAAGAAGGATTATTAGTATTACAATTGTTATTATTAATCCTTTGTTACTTTTTTTCTTTTCCATATAATAAACACTCCTAACTATTATATAATTATTATATAACACCAGCTTCTATAATAACAATATTTTATATAAATAAAAATCTAAAATCTAATAACTTTACTTAAATCTTTTAATAATAGAAAGAAACACTAGAAAATAATTCCGGTGTTTCCTTTGTCATTATTTATTATACCTTTCATATAAGGTAGATATATGAACGTCCTTTTCCATTTTTTCTACTGAATTATCTTCGTAAGTAATAGAAATTGAATTTTTAGGACAAGCATAGTTTTCATCAAAGTCTTCTTCGAAAGTATAAGACTTAACTTTCAAATTCTTATGTAGTTTTACAGATGTTATCTTTAAAGAACCATTTTGTTTTACTACATAAATATTGTCATTTTCATCAATTACATAATATGAAATTTTGTTAGGACTTCCAAGTGGTTCATAAGTAGAAGTTGTAACTGAGAAAACTTCTTTAACTTTAAAAGATTCATTATTATATTTTATTTCTTCGTACTTAACTGTACCTTCTTCATCTACTATTAGTTTATTGAATAATTTTCTATCTGATGTTATGAAAAGTCCTCGGTAGACACCCGGAATCTCGCTTCCTAAATCACATCCTCCCATTACTGCATCAGGATAAATAAATTCTTTTTCAAAGGAAACATCACTCATTTTTAAACTTGTTGCAGCACCATTACTGTCCTTTATAGGACTTATCTTGGCAGATGTATTGTCATCATATTCAGCATATATAGTAAATTCTTCATATGGATGATAGGTATAAAAACTATAAAGTGATTTTACTTTCTTTGTATTTAGTTTAGTAAATCTCTTTGGTTTAGATGTACTTTTTTCATACATGCTAGAAGTAGCAGAATACACATCACCCTCTTCAGTTATAACTACAAAAATTGCGCTTATAAATTGATACTGAGAATAAACATATTTAGGGGTTCCTTCAATACCAGAAGCCTCTTTATATTTACTACCGTTTTCGCTATCGCTATCTAAACTTTTCACAACATATACTTTTTCATTTTCAATTTTAATCAAAACTCTATCATTATGAATTCCATTTTGACTTGTTATTTCTTCTAAATAATGGTTTTTAACTAAATTATTAATAGAATAAAAATTAGTATCTTCTTTTGGTTTTGTTTCTATTTTTTTAGAATCATCTATAGCATTGTTTTTATCATTTGTTAAAAACTTATCATAACAAATGTATCCTGCTAGTCCTAAAAGAAGGATTATCAGTATTATAATTGTTATTATTAATCCTTTGTTACTTTTTTTCTTTTCCATATTTAACTCTCCTTAACCATTTATATCCCAAAACTCATTACAGCTGGGTTCGGCTCCCGCTCCTGTGACGTTATCCAGAATTTGTCCTATTGAAACATCTACTTTTTCTCCATCGAATTTTGCACTATATTGTGCTGCATAAAAATCGTATGTAACTCCATATTGGACTTTACGTTCATCTTTTACGACTTCTCCATTTTTACAATAATAACCCCAATATTTTACATTTGTTCCATCAAATTCTAGTGCTTCTAAGGTATGTAAGTTGGTATAATCATCTTTAAGTATAGCCATATTTTTGTCTACTACTAGAATTGATTTTTTGTATGGTTTATTTTTGTTATAAAATCTTAAATACCAACTTGGGTAAGAGTCAAGTACATGATTATCGATACTATCCATCCTATAAACTATTCCTAAATACTTAGAATCAACAACATATACACGTCCATCCATTTTCTTAACAATTTCCAATGGATCAAAAGTTTTTTCATTGTTATTTTCGTCTTCATAAACAATTTTACCTTCTGAATCATTATAAGTACCAGCATTTATTGTATCAATCAAATTATTATCTTCATATAAATCTATTAAATACTTTTTAGTACTACTATTATATTTTTTTATTAATTTGATCTCATGATTTTTTTCATTATATGCAAGTTTAACTGTTTTCTCACAAGTATCTGTGCCTTTACATTCAATTTCTTCAAGTTTAAACTCGTTTTGCTTTATTAGTTCTTCTTTTGTTTGGTTTTTATCATCTAGAGCATTATTTTCATCACTTGTTAAAAACTTATCATAACAAATGTATCCTGCTAGTCCTAAAAGAAGGATTATTAGTATTACAATTGTTATTATTAATCCTTTGTTACTTTTTTTCTTTTCCATATAATAAACACTCCTAACTATTACATGTTTATCATATAATACACCTACACCCATGTCAATATAGTTTAGGGGATGTTAGCATATTTTTGGTGCATATTTACATCTTTATTTACAGCAATTAAATATTGAGATTTAATTAATTTTTATATATAATAAAGCAAGGAAGTGATTACATGTTTAAATATTCATATAATAATAAAAGGTATCATACTTTAGACTATTATTATAAGACTAAGTATAATTCTAAGGTATTTAAAGTAAATTTAAATCTTGGACTTTCTTGTCCTAATAAAGATGGAACATGTGGCATGGGTGGATGTATTTACTGTAAGAGTGGTGGTTCTTTCTTTGAAGGTAATAAGAATGAACCTTTGAAAGTTCAGTTTGAAAAGCAAAAAAGCATTCTTCATAAGAAATGGAAAAATGCTAAATATATTGCTTACTTTGGTTCTAACACTAATACTTATGGGGATTTAAATTACTTGAAGAGATCGTTTGAAGAAGTATTAACTTATAAAGATGTTGTAGGAATAAATATTGCAACGAGAGCGGATTCTATTAGTGATGAGTGTCTTGAGTATTTAAAGGAATTAAATAAAAAAACTGATTTGGTAATAGAACTAGGGCTTCAGACTATTCATGATGAAACTGCTAAATTAATTAATCGTGGTCATTTACTTGATGTATTTGTTGATACTTATAAGAAGTTAAAGAAAGAAAATATTAAAGTGGTAGTTCATATAATAAATGGTCTTCCTTATGAAACAAAGGAGATGATGTTAGAGACTGTTAGATACTTAAATAAACTAAAGATAGATGGTATTAAGATACATATGTTACATGTTTTAAAGGGTACTACTCTAGAGAAGTTCTACAACAAGGAAAAATTTCATATTTTAACAAAGGATGAATATGTGGATATAGTGTGTGATCAATTGGAACTTTTAAATGAGGAAATAATTATTAATAGATTAACTGGAGATCCTGAAAAGGAAGAACTTATTACTCCTAGTTGGACTCTTAAAAAGTTTAGTGTTTTAAATGATATAGATAAAGAATTAAAAAGAAGAAATACATATCAAGGTTTTAATCTAAGTATTTTAAATAAAGCAAGATCTTTGATGGAAGGAAACTTGAAAGAAAATGATTTAGTAATTGATGCTACTGTAGGAAATGGAAAGGATTCTTTGTATCTCCTTGAAAGAATAAAAAAAGGATATCTTTTTGGATTTGATATTCAAGAGGATGCAATAAATAATACTAATAATTTATTGAAAGATAAATATAAGAATTATAAATTATTTAAACTTGGTCATGAGAACATGGATAAAATTTTAAAAGATTATGAAGGAAAAATATCTCTTATAGTTTTTAACTTAGGCTTTTTACCAAAGGGAAATAAGGAAATAACAACGAAGAGTTCTACTACTATAAGGGCAATAGAAAGTTCGATAAAACTACTAAATAAAAAAGGACATGTAGTAGTAACAATCTATGAGGGACACCCAGAAGGACTAAAGGAAAGTGTAAGGATAAAGGAATACTTAGATAATAATAAAAATTATATATATGAAGAGTATCATAATACAGATAATAAACTTGCACCATATGTAATAGATATAAAACAAAGATAAGTAAATAATTAGTAAAACTTATCTTTTTTATATACCTCTATAAATATTAATAATAAAACTAATTATAATAATTATAATTAATAATTTATAATGCTTTTTAAAATAGAGTAAATAGGAAATCGATAGATCTTTTTTTTGGATAAAGTCAATTATGATTAAAAATAAAAGAATAATTAAAAAAATAAAGATAGGTATTGTTAGAATATTATAGTTAAAGGCGCTTACTATATCTCCTTTTAGGAGTGCTCTAAATCCTCTGGTTAGACCACAGGAAGGACATGGGAAACCTGTTATGCTTTTAAAGATGCAGTCTATGGGACAAACAAAAACTACTAGTATTCCAAATACGAGTAGTATTGTAAGTATTAGTAAAATAAACTTTTTATTATTCTCCAAGTGGGTTACCTTCTGCATCGACATTTATTGAGCCTGTTAAAATTAGTATTCCTTCTACTAATCCCCAGATACCAGATACGACAGAGAAAACTCCACAAGATAATACGGTAATTAGAAGTTGGGCAACAGCTTTTCCAGTATATCCTAGATAAAAATTATGAACTCCAAATGCTCCGACAAGTATTCCTAATATACCAGCTGCAATTTTTGATTTAGGTGCATTGTTTGAGTTATTATTTTGATTATTAGAGCTTGTATTTTCATTTACGATTTCGCCTTCAATAGGTTCATTTTTATCAGTTACTTTAGTACCACATTTAGCACAAAACTTGGCATCTTCCTTTAATTCTTCTCCACAATTTTCACAAAACTTCTTCATTTAAATTCACTCCTTTTCGTGTATTATATCACATTTATTTTATATTATTCAATAAGTTTTAATTTTCTTTTTTTATTTAATTATGTCAATTATTATATCTTTTACTTTAGGCTTAAAAATTTGCAACTTATAGGCGTTATAAACTGTACTGGTATCAAGTTTTTTTCCATATAGGGTTGCTAGGACTTCTCCTTTTTTTACTTTGTCTCCTATATTTTTTCTTAGGATTATTCCGGCATCATAATCGATTTTATCTGTTTTTTTAACTCTTCCTGCTCCAAGATGCATAGATGTCTCTCCTATTATCATACTATTAATACTTTTTATATAGCCATTTCTTTTTGATTTTATTTCATATTTAGAATCATTATCGTTTTTTGGTAAAGTACCACCTTGGGCTTTTATATAATTTAGAAATGTTTTGTAGGCTTTTCCTGTTTTAAGTGATGAGATAACCATTTCTTTTCCTTTTTCATAACTAGAGTTTTTACTTAGGGAATACATAAGACTTGACATTTCTATACATAGTTTTGATAGGTTATTTTGTTTATTGTTTTTTAAAATATCTATTACTTCCATGATTTCTATTTTATTACCAATGTTATCTCCAAGGGGATTGTCCATTCTAGTTAGCATACAAATTACTTCTCTATCATACTTTTTTCCTATTTCTATCATGATTCTAGCTAGTTCTCTTGCTTGTTTTCCGTTTTCAATTAGGGCGCCTTTTCCTACTTTAACATCGATTAGAATTTTACCTGCTCCACTTGCTATTTTTTTACTCATAATAGAGGTTGCAATGAGTGCTACTGACTTAGTGGTGCCTGTAACATCTCTTAGGGCATATACTTTTTTATCTAATGGACATAGATTATCCGTTTGAGATGAAATAACCATATTATTTTTTTCAATTGAATTATAAAATTCTTTTTTGGTTAAATTTGTCTTAACTCCGATTGATTCAAGTTTATCAATAGTGCCTCCGGTATAGCCAAGTGCTCGACCACTCATTTTGGATATTCTAACTCCTAAACTTGCAAGGATAGGTAAAACTATTAGAGTTGTTTTATCTCCTACTCCTCCGGTTGAATGTTTATCAATAAATGATGAATTTTTTGGAAATACATCTCCACTATTGATAAATATATCTGTAAGATCAAATATTTCTTTATCACTTAGACCATTTTTACATATTAGTTTTAAGCATAAAGTCATTTCTTCATCTGAGACTAAATCGTTTAAGTATCCTATGAAAAATTCTTTCATTTCTTCGTATGTGAGTATTTGTTTATTACTTAATTTTTTTATTATATTATTCATAACTACCACCTATTATAAGTATATAACTATTCTTAAAATAAAGCAAAATACTTTTTATATATTTATATTTTTTGTATTGCATGTTAAAATAATAATGGTGATGTGAATGATAAATAATTTAAGGAAAAGTTTTAAAGAAACGACAATAATAGTTTTACCAATATGTATTATAGTTTCTATAATAGCTTTAATATTTGGACTTAGTAAAAGTGTTATTACTTCTTTTGTGATAAGTTCCTTTCTTTTGATAGTTGGGATAAGTTTATTTACATTTGGAGCAGATCTATCAATGATGATGATTGGTGAAAAACTTGGTAGTACTCTTATAAAAAGTAAAAAAATAGGTATTATCCTTGGAGTTGTTCTTCTAATTGGAATCATGATAACAATTGCAGAACCTGATTTAAGGGTTCTTGCTGAACAGATACCAAGTATTCCTACTACTACTTTAATACTTGCAATAAGTTTAGGGGTTGGAATAATGCTGATGATTGCAGTTATGAAAATACTATTTAAGTTAAGTTTTAGAACAATAGTTATAATAAGTTATGCAATTATCTTTTTGCTTACTTGTTTAGTTCCTGAGGGATTTATTCCAATATCATTTGATTCAAGTGGTGTTACGACTGGTCCAATAAGTGTACCTTTTATCTTAGCTTTAGGAATAGGTCTTACGGCATTTAGAACGGATAGTAATACAAAGAATGATACATTTGGGCTGATTGGACTTTGCTCAGTTGGTCCTAAAATAATGGTTTTAATTTTAGGACTTTTATATACTGGTGCAAATACATATGATACATCAATTTATAATAGTAATTTACCTTTACTTACGCAGTATATAGAGAAATTTTTGGAATGTATAAAATCAGTATCAATATCACTTAGTCCAATAGTATTATTATTTATAATATTTAACTTTATAAAGAAGGGTGTTTTTTCAAGGAAACAAATTAAACAAGTAATAATAGGATTAATTGCAACATTTCTTGGACTTTGTATGTTCTTAACAGGAGTAGATGTTGGCTTTATGAAAACGGGATTTATCTTGGGACAAGGTTTTATAAATAAGGACTTAACTCTTTATATTATACCGTTTATATCAGTTATAGGTTTCTTGGTAGTATTTGCAGAACCTGCGGTTAAAATTCTTACAAATGAAGTAGAAGAAATAACTGAAGGTAGTATAACAAGCAATATTATGAGAATAGCTATTTCAGTAGGAGTTATAGTTGCACTTCTTCTTGCTTTATTTAGGGTTATCTATCAAGTACCAATTTTCTGGTTTTTAGTAGTTTTCTATGCATTTGCTATGTTGCTTACATTTATAACTCCGAAGATGTTTACTTCAATTGCTTTTGATACGGGTGGTTCTGTGTGTGGTCCTCTTACTGCGACTTTTATACTTCCATTTATGATTGGAGTGTGTCTTGCAAATGGTTCTGATATAATGCTTGATGCCTTTGGTTTAATTGCATTTATTGCTACTTCTCCACTTATAACTATTCAGATATTAGGTATAATATTTAAGATTAAAACTAAGAGAGAAATTAATAATGAAATTGATGAAGAAATTATTACATATGATTGGAGGAACTTTCTATGATAGAACTTTTATGTTTAATATCTAATGATAATGAAGATAAGACGATAAAACCTTTGTATGATAAGTTTAATATGCCTTTTAATCTAACAACATATGGCGAGGGAACTGCAAGTTCTTCGACTTTAGAGTATTTTGGTTTAGAGGATATAAAAAAATATATATACTTTTCTTTGATATATGAAAATGATAAAAAAGAAATACTTAAGAGTATAAAAGATAACTTAGAACTTGATAAACCAGGATATGGAATATGTTTTACAATTCCCCTTTCAGGAAGTACTAAATATATATTAGATAAACTAAGAACGGAGGATAATGAGATGAAAGAAGATAATAAAAAGAAAAAAATGCATCATTTAATAGTTACTATTGTAAGTGAAGGATTTTCTGAAAAAGTTATGAATAGTGCTAAAAAAGCTGGGGCCTTTGGAGGAACTTTAATAAATGGTCGTAGTATCTATCAAACAAATTCAAAAAGACAATTTTTAGGGTTTTCTATAGAACCAGAAAAAGATGTAATACTTATTGTAACTGAAAACGGGAAAACAAACAATATAATGGATGCAATAGTAAAGGATACAGGACTTAAAACAGAAGGCGGAGGTATAATCTTTTCCTTACCTATTACAGATGCTATAGGATTATATGAAGAAAAGGATGATTAGACAAACATATTAATATATAGTATAATTAACAAAAAGGAGATATTATGACAAGAGCAGAAACATACATAACAGAGGGTTTTATTGAAGAAGGTTTTTCACTTAAAGAACAAGAAGAATTTTTAAGTATAGTAAAAGATATAGTACTACATAAAGAATTTGAAAGAAGATGTACTGAAGAATTTTATCATCATGGGACAGTAACACTAGGACAGCATATTATAAAAGATACATTGCTAACTTATAGAATGGTTAAAATATATAAAATTAAACATCCACTTAGTAAAATAGACTTAGAAGATGCATTACTAATATCACTATTTCATGATTTATATACAGAACCATGGCAAAATAATTTAGATAAAAAATCATTAATAAAACTAGAGAATCATGGATTTATGCATCCAATCGAAGCAGTTATAAATTCTTGTAATTGGTTTCCTAAATATTTTAAAAATAAACAAAGAAGAGAAAAGATAATTGATGGGATAATTCATCATATGTATCCCCTTCCAGTTAGAAAGGTTACAAGTGATTTATATATAAATAATAAGAGTATAAAAAAGTTTAAGTACTATAGCTTTTTGAAAGAAAATACAAAGAATAGAGAAAAACTGTATTTTAATTTTAGGAGAGCAAAAAGTATTGAGGGAAGAATAATGTCTAAGGCTGATAAAAAATCTGCTATTAAGGAACTTAAAGGAATAGAATCATTCCTAGCACTTGTAACTGGGAAAAATAGTAGTATAAACTGAGCAAGGAAACTTGCTTTTTTTATTGACAAACAAAATTAATGATTGCATTATTGTATTATGCAAGTAATACAATACAAGGAGGATATATGAAATTTGAATTTAAAAATGATATGCCTATTTATACACAACTAACTTCTTACATAAAACTATATATAGTGTCTGGCAAACTGAAACCTAATGAAAAACTTCCTTCTGTAAGAGATCTTGCTTTTAATGCTAAAGTAAATCCTAATACAGTTCAAAAAGCACTTGAAAAGCTTGAGAATGAAGGACTTATCTATACAGAAAGGACGAATAGGAAATATGTTACAAATAATTTGGAACTTATAGAAAAAATAAAATTTGATCTTGCTAAAGAGAAAACTAAACACTATATAGAAGATATGAAGAATTTAGGATTTTCACAAAAAGATACTACCCTTTACTTGCAAAAAAACAATAAAAGAGAATAAGAAAATGGAACTATTAAAATGTATAAACTTAACTAAAAAGTTTGATAACAAGACTATTTTAAATAATGTAAACTTGACTATTAAGAAAAATAGAATAGTTGGTCTTTTAGGAATGAATGGTGCTGGTAAAACTACCTTAATTAAGTTAATTAATGATTTGCTTACTCCGACGAGTGGAGAAATACTGATATGTGGTAAAAGGCCATGTCCTATTACAAAGGAACTAGTGGCATATTTACCTGAGAGAACATATTTAGATAAGACAATGACTATTGAGGAGACGTTAATATTCTTTAGTGATTTTTATAATAACTTTGATGTGAAAAAAGCGAGGAAACTGTTAAAGGATTTAAACTTAGATCAGAAACAAAAATTATCAAAAATGAGTAAAGGTATGCTTGAGAAGTTAACTCTTATCTTGGTGATGAGTAGAAAAGCTAAACTTTATATACTGGATGAACCTCTTGGAGGAGTTGATCCTGCGACTAGGGATTATATACTTGATACTATACTAACAAATTTTGATGAGGGCGCAAGTATTATTATTTCTACTCATCTAATCCAAGATATTGAGAAAATTTTAGATGATGTTATCTTTATAGACAAAGGAGAAATAGTTCTTAATTCATCATGTGATTCTTTAAGAGAAGAGGAAAATGCTTCGATTAATGAAATTTTTAGGAGGTATTTTAAATGTTAAATAAATTATTAAAGTATGACTTAAAATGGTGTTATAAAGCACTTATAATATTTTATATATTGAGTTTAGTTTTTGCATCGTTAACAAGAGTATTTTTTAGTATTGATGACTCTCTTATCTTTTATATTACGGGTAAAATAACACTAGGGGTAACAATATCATTGCTTGCAAGTATTTTAATAAATAATATATTAAGGTTATGGGCTAGATTTATTAAAAATCTATATGGAGATGAGGCATATCTAACACATACACTTCCTGTTTATAAAAAGGACTTATTTTTATCTAAGGTGCTTTCTTCTATAATTACCCTATTTACTAGTACAATCTTTATAATTGCAGCACTTCTTATAATGTATTACTCAAAAGAAAATATTATAGTTATAAAGAATATGCTTAGTAATATTAATATATCAACAAGTTTACTTATCTTTCTTATAGCAGCAATATTCTACTTAGAAATGTTATTTATAATAATTGCTGGGTATATATCGATAATACTTGGATACATGCAAAACAATAATAAACTTGTAAAATCTATTCTATTTGGGTTAATTATTTATTTTGTATTGCAAGCTTTTATAATACTAATAGTGTTTATAATTGGACTGTTTAATAAAGATATAATGGCTTTGTTTACTTCTAATAAAATGACAACGAATTTGCTAAAACAAATACTTATCTTTAGTAATGTAATATATTTTATATATAATGTTATCCTTTACATAGTAGGAAACCAATTATTTAAAAAAGGTGTGAACATAGATTGATTCTATGTTTTTTATTAAATTAAAAAAGACCATTTGGTCTATAAAAATACAACTGTACTAATAAAATCATTTATATAACTATCAGTAAAATAACCATGTCCATCAAAGCCAAATTGATATGTTTTTCCATTGTTGAACAATTTGACATTTTTATAACCTGAGTAGTCGAAACTTGAGACAATACCATTATAATCTCCGGTAATGCCATAATAAGTTGCGTTGTTAAAATCATATGTTAATTGATATGAAGGATCTAGATAATAGCAAGCTTCCTCATAACTATTATAATTATCAAAAATATTGAAAACATTAAAAATTATATTCTTTTGTTTATGATTTTTAACATTTTTTACATCTTCGATTGTTATATCGCAGTCAGCATTAGGACGATAAGCACCATCATCATCTGCTTCTAAACACATTCTGCTATCAGATGAACTAACCCAAAATTTAATAGAATTTTTGTTTTCTTTATCTTTATACTCATAATAAGTAAAAGAATCCCTAGAAACACATTCGAACTTTGAAAAATCATTCCTAAACTTAACACCTTCAACAGTCATGTAATTAGAAACTTCTTTCTTTGTGATATTAACACTATCTTTTACTTGTATTTTGTCAGTAACTTCTTTATATTCATCATTTGTAACGTTTATATATTTATAACAAAAAGAAAATATTACAATATATAAAATTATACATAAACTTAAAATACTACCTAAAACTATTCCACAAACCTTAATAACCTTTTTCAAAATAACTCCTCCTAATCCATAACAGCAGTACTTATTACTTTATAAATATCATCTTTAGATATTTTGCTACCACTAAGTCCAAAACTAATCATATAATAATTATTTCCATTTTTTAAATAAAACGTATAGTTACCGTCATATTCAAGTACATATCCAGAATAATCTCCAGAAATTTCATAAAACTTCTCGTTTGTTGCAGTAGGAAAATTTCCCATAATATTTGCAACAACATAATTTTCATTTATATCATTATAAGAACTGAAAACACTATTGGGTTTTCTCTTATAATTGCCTAAAAACTCTATCAAATCAGAATCACTTTTTATATTATGTCTATCTAAAAATTTATTATAAAGCTTTTTATTATAATGTTTTTCCGAAACATAGTCAGCATACCAACCAGATATAAATTTGTCTTTTTTACTAATGGCAATTGCAGCATTACTACATATATAATGAGCACTATCCTTTCCTTGAAGCATTAAATAACAATCATTAAAAATATCCATGAACTTTACATTTTCGGTCTCAAAGTATTTTCCATCATAAGTATTATGATCAATAATAATATTTTTTCTATTAGAAATAGCATTAAAAACTACATCCTTGTCATCATAACCTATATCATAAAAATATAAGTAACCTAGCTTACACAAAACATAAATAATTAAGAATAAAACAACCAATATTCCTCCGAAAATAAATAATTTTTTCTTTGTAAAAGGTTGTGTTAAACTTTATGACTGATTGGCATATTCAGCATATGCAATATTTAAG
>CAVFIB010000008.1:0-22654 GCA_963622385.1 Bacteroidaceae bacterium
ATTGCACTTTTTTGCTGTTATGCACTTATTTGTGCACTTCATTTTGATTTAACGAGAATATCTTCTTTTAAGTAAAAGTGTTGAACCTAATATCAAACATACTGGCACTAAATAGATAGCATAATCACTTATTCCTGTTTCTGGATTTTTACTAGTTGTTACCTCTTCATTTTGTGTATTATCATCTGTATTAGTATCAGTTGTAGTTGTTGTATTTGATGTAGCAGTTATTTCAATCTCACCTAGAGTAGTAGCACTTGTTGCCTCAAGTATTAACCTACTTATATATACTCTTGATGTATCCCCATCTTTTACAGCAGCAATTGCTAACACATATCCATTATGCTTTCCTTTTTCATAATTCAAATTACTCAAATTAATATTACCATCAGTTGCCAAAGTATAACCTTGAACATCCTTTACACTAGCTGTAGGTATTAGTTTTTGAAAATTACTTTCATACTCCGCAACCTTTGTCGCAGATGAAGTATAAGCATCAGAATTAGCATCACTATTTTCAAGAGTAGTTCTTGCTGCTATATAATCATTAAAATCCTTTTCAGATATTGCAACATACTTATAATAAAATTTATATTTATTATTAGTATCAGTCTGTGTTATTTCCTTATCTTGACCTCCAATTGTAGATGATATTGCAGCTATATCACTAAGTGCAACCTCATCCGCTTTTACTGTTCCAATAAAACAAACACTAAGTACAAAAATAGATATTATAGATAATATTTTCTTCATATAATCACTCCTTATAATTATAATATAACGTTTATTATTTATTATGTAAATATTTTCTTCTTTTTTTTTAACTTTGTTTACATCATACTTGTAAACTCTTTTCGTATGGTAATTTTATTATTGCCTTTGTATATTTTCCTTTAGATGATTCATACAAAAGTTCCCCACTATGAAGACTTACTATTTCTTTTGAAAGAGCCACTCCTAAACCACATCCCTTTTGTTTAGAAGAATAAAAAAGCGCCCCTATCTTATCTATATCCTCTTTAGATATACCACATCCATTATCCTTTATTTCTATTATTATGTTCTTCTTATTTTTCTTAAGATTTATATTTATAATACCATCTCTCGAAATAGCCTCCACACTATTTTTCATTATATTAATTAATACCTGTTTTAATCTCTTATAATCACCATTTATATATATTTCATCATCATAATTATAAGTTATTGTTATATCCTTATTCTTAAATATTGGACTTAAACTATTTATAGTATCACTTATCAAACAATCCAAATCCATTATATCCTTTTTTATACTTATCTTTGTATATTCACTAAAATTATCCATTATATCAAGAGCTCTATCTATCTCCCCTAGAATAATATCACTATACTTTTTAGCCTTTTTCGTATCATCATAATCAATCATCGATAAATAACCCTTACAAACTGCTAAAGGATTTTTCACCTCATGAGTTATTTTAAATAATGAGTTTTTTAAATTCTTTTCTTTTTCAAGTTCCTTTAAAGTCTGATTTAGTGAAAAAGTTTCCTCTATTTTACTTATTATTTTTATAGTAATTGTCCCAATTAAGTAAAACACAATCAAAGATATAAATATTTTAAATATAGACGAAAAATTTATACTTTCTGCAATAAAATACTCCTCAGCAGACATAAACGCTCCCTTTATACAAGTAAATGTAAGTAATACTGACTCCTGTGATTTACATTTCTTAGTTAAAATAACAAATATCAATATATAATAAAAATACTCTAGAATTGAAATTATTATATTACTCCCATTTAAAGTATTAAAAATTATCAATATAACAGAAATTATAACTGTAGTATATTTTCTATTATATAATATTGATATAACAAGAGGCATATTCACTAATAAAACATCATATGGAATATCTGGAGTATAAAACTTTATCAATAAAAATAAACTTGACATACTAGCAGCATCCAAAAGATTATTATTGCTCACCTTTCCTATATTTTTATAATATGCTTTTAAAATTAATACTACTATTAATGGAAATAGTATTGATATTGAATCTAGTATCATTGCATCAAAAAATGACATTTTATCACCCATATATATAATATAGTAATCAAATGTCATAATTTGTCGAATTTTGTCTGTTTTTATTTTATTTCGTCGATATACTTCTTTAACTGATTAGAATCTTTTCCAAGTATTATTTTTAACTGATTATCTAATTCTACTATTCCCTTAGCACCTAAAGCAATTATTGCATCCTTATTTACTTTATCTATATCATTAAGAGTTACTATAAACCTAGATAAATTAACTTCTGTGTCTAATATATTGTCTTTTCCACCAAGATACTCAACTAATTTATTCATATCCAGTTTAACATCTTTTTTATTTATTTTTAGAATTGCTAGCAAAATTATGATAAACACTATAAAAATTATTAAATATTCATAAGTCATATTACCACCTACAATAATTATACAATAAATTTATCAAAAATGAAACATTTTTTCATACTATTTAGTAAATAGGTATTAGTAGTGTTTTTATAAAAGCATAATGAATATCTTATATTAGAAAGAAAAAAGGGGCGTGATATATATGAATAATAGCTCATGTTGTATTAATGATATTTTAGAAGTTATCAATGTCTTACAAAACCAAGCAGAAAAAATAGATGATATTCCTAGTACTTGTGATAGACCATTTCTAGGTGGTACAAATAGTTCTAATACTTTTGTCTATAATACTAGACCTGTAACTTTATATACTTCTAATAATACATTATTTAGTGCACCATATGTTCAAAACGGAGAAAACAAAACTTCTAGTGTATTCAGAGTAGAAAAGGTTACAGACAGTACTGCTACTTTAATGGTTCTTGGAAACAATCCAGATGATTCAAGTGTTTTTCCTTACGTAAAAACAGATTCATACATCATAGTAAATAGTAACTGCATATGTGCTATTAAATGTTTAGCTGATACTTTTGTTGACTGTGTATAGAAAGGAGGATAATTATGTGCTCAAATGATAATAATTGTAATTGCTTAAGAGATACTCTTTGTATGATTGTTAATCTTCAAAAACAAGGTCAATGTATTGATGGAGGTATAAAATCTTGTGATAGGCCTTACTTAGGACTTAATAATAATAGTGCTTATAATACAAGACCAATAACCTTTTATACCTGCCCTACTAATACACTTTGGTCTATGCCATACACATTAAATGGTCAAGATAGTCAATCTACCGTATTCAGAGTAGAAGCCGTTGAAGATTGTTGTTGTACCTGTAGAGTCTTAGCACCAGGCGAAGACGAAGGAACTTATCAATCTACAGATTCATTCTTTACCATTAATCTAAATTGTGTCGGAGCAATCAAGTGTCTTGAAGATACATATATTCCTTGCATTTAAAAAAACATCTTTTGATGTTTTGGGACTATAACAATAGTCTTTTTATTTTTCATATATTTTCACTATATCATTTATATCTATAGAATCATTATCCAAAGTAATTATCTTATTACCCAATTTACCCGCAATCCTCGTCTCATACTTTTTAGTTTTTGTCTCTATTACTACATCCCTATTAAAAATATAAGATCCACTCTTAGAAATCCTATTTATAAAATCTATCGGAGTCTCATCTAAAGTTCTTTCACTAGATAAAACTTCCTCTTCCTTTAAAAACGAATAATAAGATCTTTCATTATTATTCTTATTTTCTATCTTTGGTTTAAATATTTCAGGTTTTCTATTCATATTTCCTCCTTTTTCATTACTATATATTATGTTTTTATGACTAAAAAATTCTAAAAAGTACATAATAGTACTATGAAAAAGAATAGATTTTATATATACATATTATTAATTTTTTTTATAATTAGCATTAATTCCATATATAGTTTCTCATCATTTATAACAGAAAATACTTATAACTTAGTCATTAGACAAACATGTTTCTATATAGTAGGAATTATAATAATTATTATTTTACTAAAGATTAATCCCCTTAAGATTATGAAGTATTCATTTTATATATATGCACTAAATGTAATACTTCTTTTGCTAGTACTTTTCATTGGAAAAGAAGTAAATGGTGCTAAGGCATGGTTTTATATCCCAGTTATCGGAACATTTCAGCCTAGTGAATTTATGAAAATAGGACTTGTTTTATTCATTGCAAAAATAATAGATAAACATAAAATAAACTCACTAAAAGATGAATTTTTACTTATAATTAAAATCTTTATTGTTTTACTAATTCCATCTTTTCTTACCTTCCTAGAACCCGATACCGGAGCAGTATTTATTTATTTCATAATTGCCCTTACAATGCTATTTGTATCAAAAATAAGACTTAGATGGTTTGTAATTCTTTTCTTTATTATTTTAGCAATAGGACTTATATTCTTCTATTTATATATCTTTAAAACTAATCTATTCATTAAAATCTTTGGTAGTAGTATGTTTTATAGATTAGATAGAATATTCGACTGGAAAAGTTCATCAGGACTACAACTCGAAAACTCAATTATTACAATAGGTTCATGTGGTTTCATAGGAAACGGTATAAATGAAATACTACTTTATTTCCCAGAAGGACATACAGACTTCATATTTACCTCAATTGCTTCTATATATGGTCTTGTTGGAATGTTTGTGTTAATAAGTACTATTATAGCATTTGATACCTCACTAATACTTATAAATACAAAAGAAAAAGCATATAAATATATAATCACAGGCACATGTGGAGCACTATTCTATCAACAAGTTCAAAATATCTCTATGACTATTGGACTTATGCCCATCACAGGAATTACCCTTCCCTTTATATCTTATGGTGGAAGCAGTATCATTTCCTATATGATATTACTAGGAATAATACTTAGCATAAGAAAACACTCAAGCACTTAGTCCTCTTTTGAAATCTGATCTACTTTTAAATAAGCAGAAAAATACAATACAATTATAAAAACTAAAAATATAAATAAATAAAACATGTTCTCTAACATAAGTAAATAATTATACAAAGAATGAAATAACGTTGGAATTAAGATACTTTTCAACATAGAAACTCTATACTTCACCTTATCTTTAGCCTCTTGCTGTTTAGCAATTTCTAAATAATATCCCATAAATACCCCAAATGCTACATGTCCAGGCACAGAGAAAATAGCACGATAAATTCCTAAACCAAATCCACCATTTAATACATAAAATATATTCTCTACCATAGCAAAACCAAGCGCTACAAACACAGAATACACTATAATATCATATTGTTGATCAAAAGCCTTACTAGGATATCCTATTAACCTAATCATTAACCATTTTGATAACTCTTCAACCAAAGCTATCTCTAAAAATACCAAAATAAATAACTCAAAAAAATTAAACTTATAATACTGTGTTGCAAGATAAAAGTTAGGAATAAAAATTGCTATTAAAACATTCACAGTTATAACTAAAAATGCTGATAAAAGTCCAGAAGAAAATAACACTAACAAAAGTGATTTAGGTTCTTTTTCTTTATCTTTTTGATATATATAATACCCTAATAAAAGAACAGGAATTATCGAGATAAATAGTAAAAGTATTTTCATAGTATCACCTAGTTTATTGTAACACAATATAAGCTAGGAAACAACGAGAAAAAAAGGATAACAAAAATGTTATTCCTTATCTTAAATATATTGTTTTTCTTTTAAAGTAACGTTTTTAGCTTGATAGCCTTTTGAAGTTTCCACAAGATCAAACTCTACTAACTGATCTTGTGATAATGTTTTATAACCATCTCTATTTATAGCAGAATAATGAACAAATATATCTTCCATTTCTCCATTATCTAGAAAACCATAACCCTTTGCATCGTTAAACCACTTTACCTTTTTAATCATATTACATTTACCTCTCTTTCTTTGTACTTTAACTACATGTTTAATATATCACAGTTTAATGTAGAAATTTGTCAAATAATGCTTAAGTACTGTTAATTTATGGTTTTTCGCTAGGTTCCCGCTGTGATGACATTTTATTTAGAAAAATAGTTATATCAACATTAAAACACAACAAAAAAACCCTTAAAATAGGGTTATATACTCATTCCTGGTGGCTCCAGTTGGAATCGAACCAACGACACCAGGATTTTCAGTCCTGTGCTCTACCGACTGAGCTATGAAGCCAAAAATAATGGCGGTTCCGACGGGACTTGAACCCGCGATCTCCTGCGTGACAGGCAGGCGTGATAACCACTACACCACGGAACCATGGTTGCGGAGGAAGGATTTGAACCTACGACCTTCGGGTTATGAGCCCGACGAGCTGACCAGACTGCTCCACTCCGCGATATAAAAATTTTTGTTGGCGGAGGAAAAGGGATTCGAACCCCTGCGCCGCTCACACGACCTCCCGGTTTTCAAGACCGGTCCCTTCAGCCAGACTTGGGTATTCCTCCGAATATTTTAACAATTAAATAAGTGGTGCCTAAGGCCGGACTTGAACCGGCACGAGGTTTGATCCTCGCAGGATTTTAAGTCCTGTGCGTCTACCTATTTCGCCACTCAGGCAATAATAAATGGTGTCCCGCAGGCGACTCGAACGCCTGACCCTTTGATTAAAAGTCAAATGCTCTACCTACTGAGCTAGCGGGACATTAATTAGTGGCTGCCTCGGCTAGATTCGAACTAGCGAATGTCAGAGTCAAAGTCTGATGCCTTACCACTTGGCTACGAGGCAATTCGTGGTGGAGCGAGATGGATTTGAACCATCGAACCCGAAGGAACAGATTTACAGTCTGCCGCGTTTGACCACTTCGCTACCGCTCCATATGGTGCCGAAAATAGGACTTGAACCCACAACCTACTGATTCGTACTACTATAGCTTTCACTACCACATTAAATATGTTTGTAGTCTGGACTTTCTCTTAACCATATCATATGACTTAGGTTCATCGTGTAAAGTCTCTACACTCGGTATTGCTACCTAGCTCGGGATTGCCATACAAGAATAATTATCTCCTTGCTCCAGGTTTCCCCGACTTAGCGATGTCCACCTTAAATGTTTCCAAATAAGGGTGCAAGATGATTTTGTATATAATATACATCCTACAAGTCAGTTGCTCTACCAATTGAGCTATTTCGGCAAAAAAATGGTGGGCGATGAGAGACTCGAACTCCCGACCCCTTGCTTGTAAGGCAAGTGCTCTAACCAACTGAGCTAATCGCCCGTCAAAACATATTAACTGCTGACGTTTATAAATATAATATATTCTTAAGTTTTTGTCAATATAATTTCCGTTTTTTTTAATTTTTTTTGCTATTTTCTACCTCGTATTCTTCAATTTTACTATTTATCCAATCATCTAAGTTATCTCTTAGTATCCCAAATCCACTTCCAACCTCTTCTATTTTCTTCCTTTTAGGTTTTGTTTTTCTATAATCAATATCCTTAATACTTAATTTCACATGACACGAATTATCATCAACCTCTACAACTTTTACCCTTATTGTATCCCCAAGATTAACATAATTATTTACATCCTTTACAAAACCATGTGATATTTCCGAAATATGTATAAGTCCACTATAATAATCATCCAAATTAACAAATACACCATAATTCTCTATACCAGTTACACTACCTTCAATAATACTTCCTTTTTTATATTTTGTCATAAAACCACTTCCTTGTACAATTATAACTTATTTTACTTACTTTTAAAAGACTTTACAAGGAATAAAATTATATATATAATTAAATTGGTGATATTATGGAAGAAAAAGTTTTAGAAGTAATCAACGATTTAAGACCATTCTTAATGAATGATGGAGGAAACATCGAATTTGTTAAAATTGAAGATAATATCTTATACGTAAGATTACAAGGAGCATGTATGGGATGTCCTATGAAAGAATTTACTTTAAAAGATGGCATCGAAAAAACTGTACTAGAAAAAGTTCCTGAAATTAAAGAAGTTAGATTAGCAGATTAATAACTAATCTATTTTTTTATCCATTCTATATATGGTATATTATATTTTTCATACTCTTTAAAGATAATTGCTAATAAACTTAGTATATTATCTTTTTTATTTATAACTTCTGTTAAACCATCCTCACCCTTACCTTTCTCTATTATATCCTCATAAAGATCAAAATAATATGACGGAAAACATATCCTAGATATTAATATTATTATATTTTCTCTTTTCATACCCTTGATAAATGAAAGCATTGTCTCACTTGAATAATTCTTTGTTAAAACATATGATTTTAAATATTCTCCTATATCCCTTTCTTTATAATCTATAATAAAATTTAAAGGATTCAAAAACTCTAGCAGATCCATATCTGTTCTAATTCTTCTATGAGATACTTGTTTTTGTGTAACAGTTTTATTATTATTTAAATAACTTATTCCATTTTCCCATATCCCTATAAAATAATCTATTGAATTACTTATTATCTTGTACTTATTACTCATTTGAGAAAACTGATAACTTATATAATCAATTTTTTGTGACCAGTTATAACTCCAATTAGATTTATCAAGTAATTTATACTTCTTTGTCTCAATATTAAAATTAAAACTTATTACATCCTCATATGTTATTATTCTATTCTTAATATCAGGTATCTTCATTAAAATATATAAACTATTACCATATGGAAATACTATTTTTCCCTCCCTCGTAGGAAATATTTCATATCCTATTAATCCTAAGTTAAGAAGCACATTATTTAAATCATATAACTCCTGTAACTCCTCTAAAGCACGATTATAAGGATAAATACCATAACTATTATTTAGATAACTAAAATAATAATTATTATTTATTTTTTTTATCTCTTGAATATTTATATTATAAAAAAATAAAATAGCATTATTCATAATATTCCCTCAATAAATAATATGAATGTAGCTATTTTTTATTATTAGATTTTATAATCATCTTCCAAAGAAAACTCTACATTTTCTTCGATCCATTCTTTTCTTGGTTCTACTTTATCTCCCATCAAAACACTTACTCTTTTCTCTGCAAGTGATGCATCATCTATATTAACTTTTATTAACGTTCTAGTAAGTGGATTCATTGTAGTTTCCCATAACTGATCATAATTCATTTCTCCTAACCCCTTATATCTTTGTATTTCACATTTCTTTCCATCAGTCAATTCTTTTAACTCATCATTATCATATGCATAAGATACATTTTTCCCAGAAGTAACCTTATAAAGTGGTGGCATTGCTATATAAAGCTTACCAAGTTCTATTAACGGTCTCATAAATCTAAAAAAGAACGTTAATAATAAAACTTGAATATGTGCTCCATCATCATCCGCATCAGTCATTATTATTACTTTATCATACTGAATATCACTTGGAACAAAATCAGAACCAGAGCCTGCTCCTATAGTATGAATCATTGTATTAATTTCTTCATTTTTTAATATATCTTCCATCTTAGCCTTTTCCGTATTCAAAACCTTTCCCCTAAGAGGAAGTATTGCTTGGAATTTTCTATCTCTTCCCTGTTTCGCAGATCCACCCGCAGAATCACCTTCGACTAAAAACAATTCATTTTTCGTTTTATCCTTTCCACCAGCGGGAACAAATTTACCAGATAAATTCTTTTCTTTTGAGTTCTTACTCTTACCTTTTCGAATTTCCTCTCTTGCTTTTCGCGCTGCTTCTCTTGCTTGTTTACTCTTTAAAGACTTCTCTATTATTTCTGTCGCAATTTTCTTATTTTCCTCTAAAAAGAATAATAACTTTTCTGTTGTTACAGATTCAACAGCCGTCCTTGCCGCAGGAGATCCAAGTTTAGATTTTGTTTGTCCCTCGAATTGCAACTTATCCTCTGGAATTTTTAAAGATATAACCGCAGTTAATCCCTCTCTTACATCACTACCATCAAAACCCTTTTCCTTATTTTTAAAATAATTATTGTTTTTAGCATAATCATTAAATACCTTAGTTAAAGCAGTCTTAAAACCAACCTCATGAGTTCCCCCGTCCGTAGTTTTTACATTATTTACAAACGATACTATATTCTCATTATATGAATCAGTATATTGAAATGCTATATCAACCTCTATACCATTTCTAGTTCCCTCAAATGTATATACATTATGAAGCGTTTTCTTATTTTCATTTATCATATCTACAAAAGAAGATAACCCATCCTCATAATGGAATTTTTCATCTTTTTTATCCTCTTCATCTATTAACTCTACTGTTAATCCCTGCAAAAGAAAAGCACTCTCTTGCATTCTTTCTCTTATTGTTGTATATGAAAATGTTGCACCCTTAAATATCTCATAATCAGGCATAAATCTTACTGTAGTACCATGTTTACTAGTAGTTCCTATTTTTTGTAAAGGCACTGCAACTCTTCCACCATTTTCAAATTTTATGTAATGCTCATAACCATCTCTTCTAATTGTTACCTCACACCACTTAGAAAGAGCATTTACAACAGAAGCCCCAACACCATGTAATCCTCCAGATACCTTATAACCACTAGTTTCAAATTTTCCTCCGGCATGAAGAACAGTAAAAATTACCTCAGGAGTTGTTTTTCCGCTTGAATGCATTCCAACAGGAAGCCCTCTTCCTTTATCTTCAACACTTACACTTCCATCTTCATGAATTATTATCTTTATATAATCTCCAAAACCATTTATAACTTCATCTATAGAGTTATCCACTATCTCCCATACCAAATGATGTAATCCCCTCTTATCAGTTGAACCTATATACATACCAGGTCTTTTTCTAACAGCATCAAGACCCTCAAGAATTTTTATACTATTTTCATCATATTTTAGTGCCATATCTATCATCTCCATAAACATTATAACAGAAAAATCCCATTTTTTAAAAAAGAATGTAAAATTTTACACTTCACACATGCATTTATTACTTAATTATACTATTTTTATAACATATACTATATAGAAAGGAGTTTTATATGCATAAATACAAAGTAGCAGTCTATGCTATATGTAAAGATGAAGAAAAATTTATCAAAAGATGGGTACACTCAATGAAAGAAGCAGACGATATATATGTACTTGATACAGGATCAAAAGATAACTCAATCAAACTTTTAAAAGAAGAAAAAGTACATGTTACAAGTAAAAAAATTGATCCTTTTAGATTTGATATTGCAAGAAACGAATCACTAAAACTAGTACCAAAAGACGTAGATATCTGTGTTTGCACCGATATAGATGAAGTATTCAAGCCAGGATGGAGAGAAAAACTTGAAAATATTTGGAACGGAAACAGGATAAAATATAACTATAACTGGGCCTTTTCTGAAGATAATAAAGTCCTTGTAAGTTACTATTTAGATAAAATTCATTCCAGAAACGGATACAAATGGAAATACCCAGTTCATGAAGTTTTAATCGGAAATAACAATAACATAACTACTACAGATGAGATTACTCTTAACCACTATCCTGATAAAAACAAATCACGTAAAAGTTATCTTCCCTTACTTGAACTAGCAGTAAAAGAATTCAAAGACGATTCCAGATGTTTACACTACTTAGGAAGAGAATATATGTACTATAACAAAAATGATAAAGCCATCTCCACACTAAAAAAGCACTTAAACTTAAAAAACTCAACCTGGAAAGAAGAAAGATCAGCCTCAATGAGATTTATTGGAAGATGTTATGCCAGAAAAGAAGATTTTTCATCCTCTATAAAATGGTATGATTTATCAATCAAAGAAACCCCTTACCTAAGAGATCCATACGTAGAAAAAGCCCTTGTTATGTATAACCAAAATAAATATAATGATGTCATTTATCTATGTGAACAAGCACTCGATATCAAACAAAATAAAAAGGAATACATAAACGAAACATTTAGTTATGATGAAACCATTTATGACCTACTTTCACTTTGTTATTATTACAAAAATAATAACGAACTAGCACTCTTCTACATAAATAAAGCACTTTTAATTAATCCAACTAGTGAAAGACTAAAAGAAAATAAAAGTTTTTTTAAATGATTTTCATATAATTAACCAGGTGATTTTATGAATTTAACAGGATTTATCTGCTGTCTAGTCGCAGGACTCTCTACCATGATTGGATGCTTATTTATATTAACTAGCAAAAACAAAACCCTTAACTTCTTAATATGTGGAATGTCCTTTGCATCATCTATTATGTTCTTTTTATCTATCCTAGATTTACTTCCCTATAGCATTTCTCTTTTTTCTTTTAATTATAATCTCTCAATAAGTTTAATCATTGCATTAATACTCTTCACTTTAGGAATTACCCTATCATTTTGTTTTAGCAAAATATTCCCAAGTGATAATAATTTAAATAAAATTGGTTTTATTACTATGCTTTGTCTTGGTATTCATAATATCCCCGAAGGAATAGTAACTTTTATAACTACTAGCAATGACCTTAATCTAGGTCTTTCCGTTACTTTCTCTATTATTATGCATAATATCCCTGAAGGAATTAGTGTCGCTCTTCCTATTTATTACTCCTCAAAAAGCAAAAGAAAAGCCACTTTATATACCTTTATTTGCTCTATATTTGAACCATTAGGAGCACTTGTTGCATACTTATTTTTTATACCAAACTATTTCACCCTTGCTATTATGTACTCCCTCCTAGCAGGAATCATGGTATATATATCTTGTTTTGTACTACTTCCTAGTGTTAATAAATATAAAAGATATAGAATCATTTACTCATTCTATATCTTAGGATTAATTTTCATCTTATTAAACAAAATCTTATTTTAAATCATAATTATATGTCTTTATAATTGGAAAATAATCATAACCATTTGTCTTATATTCTTTAATTTTACTATTAGTATATCCTAGAACATATACTTTTTTCTTCTTTAAATAAAGCTTTATAAAATACTCATTGTTCTTTTCCTTTAAAACTTTACTTTCTTCTTCATATAAATCCTTATCATACTTAACTATAATAGCATCTGTTTTAACACTATTATCAGTTTTATTACCAGTATAACCTGATACAAATATTTGATCATCTTTCACTACCAGATCTTGAAATACATTTATTTTATCCTTTGTATATTTCACATCATCTAATTTTTTACCATCAGAGTTAAATAATACTAATGCCGCAGAAACATTACTTGTATCTTTTGGACTCACTAATTTAGTAGTACTTGTAATATAATCATCATCAAGTTTTTCTATCTTAGTTATACCGTTTTTATCTGTATATCCATATGAATTAGACCACTCTTTTTTTAGATCCTTATTATATTTTATAATTATTCCAGAATTTGATTTCCCAAGTCCTACTACTACATAGCCATCATCTTCAACTAAAACATCATTAAATTTTCCACTATAAGGACCACCATTATTCGCTCTATCTAATTCATCTCCATCTTTTGATATCTTAAGAATTATTCCTCCACCAGTTGTATGATTTCCCATATACCCATTTCCATATACTGAACTTCCTACAACTACATAATTATCTCCATCTTGTTTTATCTTATAAAATTCTGTTTTTCCAATTACTGAAATATTCTTTCTCCATACTTGTTTAAAATTATTATCATACTTTATTATTAAACCTTCAGATAAACCATCATCATGTTGATCCTTTGTCATCTCAACTTGTCCTACAGCAATATATCCATCTTTTACCTTAATAACATCATTAAAATAACTATTATAACCAGTCTTAAAACCAACCTCATCTAAAAGCTTTCCATCCTTATAATTAGATATTGTAGCCTTATAATAACCCTTTTCATATTTATTTAACTTGCTATTTCTATAATCAGAAAAACCTACCCCAACATAATTATCATTATCTTCAAGTATTGCACTATTAATTACAGTATAATACACCGAATCCTTTCTATCATTATAATACTTTATACCAAAATAAATTACTTCTCCTATCAAAAATACTACTAATGCTATTATTATAAATTTAAATATCTTCTTTTGTTTATTACTCATTATACCTCTCCTTAAAAAAATAGTATGTTAACTATACTATTATTCTAACATACTATTCTTTCATTTACTAGTTTTTCTTTTTGTTTTCTTTGTCTTTATTTTCTAACTTTTTAGTTATTTCCTTAGTAACTTTAATTGCTTGTTTTCTTAAATCTTCCAAAGCTTGATTTACCGCAGGAGTAGCTTTTTCTTTTACCAATGCTGCTAAATCATCTATCTTATCTTTAATATCCTTTGATTTTTTCTTAGCAAGATCTAAAGCCTTTTCCTTATCTAAATCTTTTAATTCCTCTTTAATTTCTTCAATTTTCTTTTCAATTTGATCCTTTACTTCTTTGCAATCAATATCTTTTACTTTATCTTTTAATACCTCTAGTTTTTCACCAAGCATCTTTCTTGTTTCTGTTCCCTTTCTAGGTGCAAATAATACTCCAAGTGATGCCCCAAGTAAAGCACCAGTTACTAATGTTTTAAAAGTCTTCTTTTCCATAATATACCTCCTTATTTTTTCTTTTTAAATAATCTTTCTACCATAAACAATGCTTTTCCCACAATTGTTTCTCCAATTGTAGCAACTGTATCTGTTACCGTATCTATTGCTGTAAACACACCATTCACACTCTTTAGTTTCCTTTCTATATCATTTAGCAAAACATTCATTTTATCAATAGTATATAGTAATTTTATGCTTCCTACTATTAAAAATACCAATAAAACAGAACAAAGTACTAAAAGTATAGTCAAAAGAACACTATTAGCTCCCATATGTACCCTCCTTATTATTTATTCTCATACATCATATCTATTAAATCATACAAATTCTTTTCATCAGGTTCATCCTCTTTTGAATCCATTCCCAAATCTGTATCTATGATTTTCTTAACTTTCTTTATCTCCTTAGCAGTCTTTGGTTTTATCTGTTCCTTAGTTATTTCAAGTTCCCTTGTCTTTTCTAAATCCTGTTGAATCTTAATTTGATCATCTACTTCTTTAGATAACCTTTCATTTTTAACACTTCTAGTAGCCTTTTGAATTTCACTCTTTTCCTTAGCACTATCTCTATAATCAACATTATATTCAAGTCCTAAATCATCAAAATATTCCTGAGCATCACCAAGAGTTAACTTCGATATGGCAGGCTTATCATCATTCTTCATATCATATAAAAGCCCTAAATCATCGTCATCATGTGTATCGAGTCCAAACGCTTTTTGTCTTACAGTATCAAGTGTTACCTGTGGCTTTTGTTCCTGTTCCCTTTGAAACATTTCATTAAACGATGAAACATCATCATTTCTTGGCTTTTCAAGAATTGGACTCACCCCAACAAAACCATATACAGGAGAAATAATTGGAGAAGGTTTAAACTTTTCCTTTGGTTTCTCATCTTTATAACCACCATATAAAGGTTTCTTAGGCTCTTCCATTTTTCTAGGTTCCCTCTTAGGTTTAGGAGCTAAACGCTTTTCCTCCATGATAAAATCTTCCTCATCAAAAATAACCGGAGTCTTACGATGTTGTTCCCTTCTAAGTGGTTTCATTACAGGCTGTTCCTCACGCGGAATCTCTATCTTCTTTGGAATCGTCTTTTCAATATCAATCTTCTTTACAACCTCTTCGACTTTAGGAACCTCTTGTTTTACCTCTTCCTGCTTTTCTAATTCCTCGAACTCATCTTCTTCAAAAATTGCATTTTTTATCTTATCTAATAATTTCATATTACACCTCTTTAGTCTGAAGAATTCATGTCTATAACATCTTCATCGTTTTCTTTATTTTTTTCATCATAAACCCCGTATTCTTCAACATATTGTAGGAAACTATCCGTATTCTTTTCAGGTCCTAACGTAAACAATTTAGAATCATACACAAGCGTATTAGAACCAATCATACTATCTATTATCTTGTAGTTGTACTCTATGTTTTTAAGAACTATTAAACTATCCGATATTGCCCTTTTTATATCATTTGTTATTACCTCAATCTTAGCATAATTATACATTACCTCAACTAGATAGCCACCCTTTGATTTACTCACAAGTACATATCCATTCTTATCATTATTAGTTATCTCATGACTATATGTATAATTACTAGAATCAATATTATAATAGTTTGGCTTCTTATTATAATAACTAACTAAATCAACATACAGGTAATACTTATCACCATAAGAATATAAAATATCATTTCCAGCTAAATCCCCTATCAAAGTCATATGCTGTGGTAAGTATAATTTATATCCCTCTAAATAAGTATTAGTCTTTAAAGAATTCTCTTCAAGAGTTTTAGTTATTACTTGACTATAATCCAGATTATCGATATTAGTACAACCAGTTAAAATAAATATGCTGACAAACAATAATAAATACTTTTTCATACTCACCTCTTCTATTATAACAAATGATTGCTAATTTTTAAACTTTTTTTACAGCGTTTAACATATAAATTTTACAACCTTTACTAGAGAACTTTTTCTCATATTCTGTCATAATATTATTATAATCTTCTTTTTTATGTAAATCTAGTGATAAATCAATTATTTTATAACCATAATTCGATAAAGAAACTACCGAATACTCAAACAACTTTTCATTATCAGTCTTTAACTTGATTTTTCTATCACTTTTAAACATTATATCATATTTTTCCAAAAATCTAAAGTTAGTTAACCTTCTTTTTTCATGCCTTTTCTTAGGCCACGGATCAGAAAAATTCAAATACAAAGTATCTATCTCACTTTTAAACAATTCATCAACCTTATACGCATCATAATTTATTAATCTTAAATTAGGTAATAATTCCCTCTTTTCAATTTCTTTTATCCCCAAAGCTAAAACAGTATCTATTCTCTCTATTCCAATAAAGTTTATATCTTTATTCTGCCTTGCCATCTCATAAATAAAACTACACTTCCCAGTTCCTATCTCTAAATGAATCTCATTATCATTTTGAAATACCTCATTCCATTTACCAATATAATCACCAGGATTTTCTATAACATAACCATTTTCCTTTAAGATAGTCTCCTTATTTTTTACGTTTCTAATTCGCATCTCAATCACCTAAAATACATTATACTATAGGAAAGTAACAAAATAAATAAAAAAGCATAGAATAAAAATAAAAAGGGGGAAAAATTATGCAAAATGCTCCATATAACTTCATGCCTAGTCCATTTCCTATGCCAGATAACTTCTACCAAAGTGAAAACATGCAATATGAAATGCAAAAAATTAATGAACTAGAAAAAAAAGTAAACGAACTAGAAAAAAGAATAAACAATCTAGAATATAGTAAAACAAAAAGTAGCTATGACTATCAAACAAGTATGAATATGATGTAATATGAATATAAAAACCAATTCAAAAGATGTTAAAAAAAACGATATATTTATTTGCATTCACGACAAATACGAAGATAGACATAAATACATAAAAGATATAAAAGAAGCAAGTGCTATTATAATAGATAAAAACATAAATAAAAAAATTGCAGTTCCTTTAATAAAAGTTAACAATACCAACGATACCTTATTTCAAATATATAACGATTACTACGAAAATCCTCTTCTTGAACTAAACATTTTCGCAGTAACAGGAACAGATGGTAAAACAACTACCGCATCAATCATAAAACAACTCATCAGTAACTATAATAAAATTGCATATCTAGGAACCAATGGTTTTAATTATGATAATTATAATATCAAAACCAAAAATACAACCCCAGACATAGGAACAACTCTAAAATACGCAAAAATCCTAAAAGATAACAACATAAAAAACCTAGTCATGGAAGCATCCAGTGAAGGACTTCTTCATAACAGATGTAAAAACCTAAAATTTAAACGTGCCATTATTACAAACGTAACCGGAGATCACCTAAATATTCATAAAACATTTAATAACTATCTAAAATCAAAACTAAAACTATTTACTTATCTAAGCAAAGACGGACTAGGTATCATAAATACTGATGATATATCCTACAACTATATAAAAGATATGAAAATAAAATTCATCAGTTATGGAACCCAAAAAAATGCAGATTACAGAATATTAAATATAAAAACATATAACAATAAAACATGCTTTTCAATCAAACACAAAAATAAAACATATAACATTTGTAGCCCTCTCTTAGGAAAATTTAACGTTTACAACCTAACAGCAAGTATTGCACTTGTCCATTCTCTAGGAATTGATATAGAAAACATTATAAAAAACATAGCAAAAATAAAACCAATTCCAGGTAGAATGAACACCTTTGAAACAAAAAAAGAAGCACTTATCATATTAGATTATGCCCATACAAGCTGTGCTACAAAAGAAATATTAAAATTTGCAAAAAGTACAAATCCACAAAAAATAATCACAGTCCTAGGAAGCGCAGGTGGTCGTGAAAAAGAAAAAAGAAAAGAAATAGGAAAAATTGCAACTTCCTTATCAGATAAAGTTATATTTACCATGGATGATCCTAGATATGAAAAAGTTTCAAATATAATAAATGATATGTTACTTGAAGTTAAAACAAAAAATTACATAATTATAAAAAACAGAAAACATGCTATTAAAAACGCCATTAAAAATGCAAATAAAGGAGATTTAATCTTAATTCTTGGTAAAGGTACAGACAATTATATGGCCATTAGGAATAAATACAAAAAATATAATGACTTAAATATTATAAAAAAATACATATAAAAAGACTGTTGTTTAGCAGTCTATTTTTCTTGCAATTTTTCTGTTATATCATTAAACTTCATTCCATTTGATGCCTTTACTAAAATTGTATCTCCTTCATCTAAAATATTATCAATTTCCTTATAAAAATCTTCCTTATCTTTAAAATAATAACTATCTATGCCTCTTTTCTCAGCCTCTTCTTTTATTAACCTAGCATCATTTCCGATAGCTATTAAAAGATCACAAGAAATATCTCTTCCTAACATCTCATGAATTTTCTTACTATAATCACCAAGTTCTAATATATCACCAAGAATTGCAACCTTTCTAGTCTTAAAACTATTAAGTACAGAAATAGCAGACACAACCGAATCATAACTAGCATTATAACAATCATTTATTATTGTATATTTATTTGTTGTTATTATATCAAGTCTATTTGATGAAAATTCAATATGTGATAAACCAGTACTTATTTCTTTCTCCGTTAAACCAAACATAAATCCCAGAATAATTGAAGCCAAAGCATTACCTATATTATGTTTAGCTATTGTATTTATCTCAAAACTATACTCTTTATTTTCATAAATACATGTAAAATCTATTGACTCATCCTTTATGTTATATTCCCTACAATAAATATCATTATAATCATTAAAACCATATGTTATTAAATCATAGTCATGTTTCTTATCAATTAATGTTTTTAAAAACTTATCATCACCATTTACTATTAAAGTGCCATTTTCTTTTAAACCATTTACTATCTCCATCTTAGCATCAAAAATACCCTCTTGATTTTTAAAATTTCCTATATGACTCATTCCTATATTCGTTATTACTGCAACATCTTCATTTACAAGCTTAGATAAATAATCAATTTCACCCTTCTTATCCATACCCATTTCAATTATCCCTATTTGAGTATCTTTAGTTATCGTAAAAAGTGTCTTAGGAAGACCTATTTCATTATTTAAATTACCTTCAGTTTTTGTTGTTACATACTTTGTCTTTAAAACAGAATTTATTATATCCTTTGTAGAAGTTTTTCCAACACTACCAGTTATCCCTACTGTCTTTATATCAAATTTTTCTTTATAACCCTTAGCAATTAAACCAAATGCCTTAGTAGTGTCCAAAACCTGTATTAAATTAATATCATCCTTGTCAAAATCATGATTCATATCACATAAAAAACTCCTACATCCATGTAAATAAGCATCTTCCATGAACTTATGCCCATCATGAACAAGTCCTATTATAGGAATAAACAAAGACCCTTCATTAGCATCCCTGCTATTTATAGTTATATTTGTTATCACACTATCCTTGTTATTACTACATCTTTCAACACCACTTGTAAACTTAACTATTTCATTTAAAGTTAAACTTTCCATACTTTTACTCCTTTACCATCGATAGATTTTTCCTTACTATTACCTCATCAGTTTCATAAGGAACCCATTCATTACCTATTATTTGATAGTTTTCGTCTCCTTTTCCAAGAAGCACTAATACATCATCCTTTGTTAAATCACTCATTGCCTTTTTAATAGCAGATCCTCTATCTTCAATTATCTCATAATTCTTATGATACTTTTCTATATATTTAGCTATATCTAAAGCAATTTCTCTTGCAGTACTTGTCCCAGGATCCTCTGCAGTTAAATAAACATAATCAGCATAAATACCTGCAAGTAAACCCATATCTTTTCTTCTATTTATTCCCTTATCACCAGGACATCCAAACAAAACTTTTATCTTCTTGCCCTTATAATCCTCTTTTAAAGATTCATATAAAGCCTTAGCACTAAGTTTATTATGAGCATAATCTATTATAATAGGACAAACTCCCTCAATCACATTCATTCTACCCTTTATTTCCGTTTTTAAAAGGCCATCTAAAACAGACTTATAATCTATATTTAATAAATCAGATATAACAATCGCACATGTAGCATTTATTATATTAAATCTTCCAGCCATACCTATCTCATATACATGAGACTTACCCTCATGATAAACCTCAAAAGAAAGATTATCATTATTTTTAACGTTTTTTATTACATAATCACAATCATTAGTATAACCAAATGTTATTATCTTCTTATCCTTTATCTCATTTATTATCCTATCATAATAATCTGTATGCTTAAATATAACAATTGTTTCACACTTTTTTAAAAATTTTATCTTACAACTTAAATACTCATCAAAATTCTTATGTTCAAGTGGAGAAATGTGATCCTCACTTATATTCAAAAAAGCTCCAATATTAAAATCCATACCATATGTCCTTTGATGATACTCAGCCTGACTTGACACTTCCATACTCATATATTTTATATTCATACTTTGCATTTCATTTAAATACCTATGAAGTTCTAAACTCTCCGGAGTAGTTAAATGAGTTTCTCCACTATGCTTTCCTGTATAAAAATAATGCGTCGCAAAAATACCAGGTTTATAGCCTAAATATTCCCTTAAAATATTATGTACAAAATAATTAGTAGTAGTCTTTCCCTTCGTACCAGTTATCCCTATCTTAAATAAATTATCAGGATAAAATAACCTAGATACTATTGCTAAAGCCTTTCTGTTATCATTTACTACTATACACGGAATTTCTACACCATAATCTTCCTCACTTATATAACAAGTCGTACCATTTTTTATAGCATCCTCTAAATATTCCCTTTTAAAAGCCACACCCTTACAAACAAAAAGCGTATCTTTTTCTACCTCCTTAGAGTTATATTCAAGTGATTTAAAATCTATATCATAATCCTTATATTCCTCTATTAAATTATACTTTTTAAGTTCACTTATTACATTATTATAGTTCATCTTCATCAAACCTTTCTCTATTTCTTGGATGAGCCTTTAAATATACATCCTTTAATCTATCATTTGTAACATGAGTATAAACTTGTGTAGCCCTTAAAGACTCATGTCCCAGTAACTCTTGGACCGTCAAAATATCACATCCTTCATTTAAAAGATGAGTAGCAAACGTATGCCTTAACATATGTGGAGTTACCTTTGTCTTTAAACTAGTCCTAGTTATCAATTTATTCAAAATATATCTTATTCCTCTTGAAGAAAGCCTATCCCCATGGCTATTTATAAGCAAATAACTGTTATTATCCCTTCTCTTACTTAAATATAAGTCTAGTACCTCTTTTAAATATTCACCATAATAAACCAGTCTTTCCTTATTTCCCTTTCCTAAAACCTTTATTTGATTTTGATAAGTATCTATATCCCTTATTTTAATATTTTCAAGTTCTCCCACTCTTATACCAGTAGAATAAAGAATCTCTAAAATAACCCTATCTCTTAATCCATATAAAGTACCCATATCGCAAACATCAAACAATTCTTCAAGTTCATTATAGTACAAAAACTTTGGAAGTAACTTATCCTTTTTAGGACCCTTAGTAAGACAAAAAGGATTATACTCTACATAATTACCTCTAGCTAAATATTTATAAAAATTCCTAACAGCACTTATTTTCCTAGATATAGTATTCTTAGATAATTTCCTACCATCCATATAATTATAAAACTTTCTAATAGCTTGATAATCAACTTCTAAAATATTTATCTCCTGTTTATCTAAAAATTTTTGATAAAAAAGCAAATCCTCCTCATAACCCTTTATAGTATTTTCTGAATAATTTCTTTGATAAGTTAAATATTCTAAGTATTTTTTTATATACTCATCCATTTATACCACCAGTAATAGTTTATCATAATTTAGTTTTTATATCAAAATATGCAAACAAAATAGACACATATTTACAGTGCCTATTAATTTTTACATTAAATACTATTACCTCAAACTGTTTATCTCTTCCTTTGTAAGTCCTGTACATTTAGAGATAATATCTATATCTACTTTTTCTTTTAGGTTGTGTTAAACTTTATGACTGATTGGCATATTCAGCATATGCAATATTTAAG
>CAVFIB010000009.1:0-20640 GCA_963622385.1 Bacteroidaceae bacterium
AACTCTTTTTATTAATTCTGTGTTATTTTTTTCTATTAAAGGCTGAGTAGTAACTGCTCAAAAAATATTCTTTTATATAGTTTGTGGGCAAATAATGAAATTAATTTCTTTTTTACTTCTTTGACTTGTTAACCATGTTTTAATTGTCACACTTCAGTATTATATGCGAAATATAGTATAATCATGAAATCAAGTCAATAGTTATTAATTTACTACTCCTGTTAGAAAACTTTTTAATACTCTAGTATATTGTTTGAATATACTTGCTTTTTTTATTTCATCTCCTGCTGTTAGATCGGCTTCTACTATTGTTTTATTATTGCTTTTAAGATATAGTTTTCCTAGTGTTTGACCTTTTTTTACTGGGTACTTTATTTCATTTAATTTTATATTATATGTATAGTTTTCTTCTTGTTGACCTTTTGGAATTGTTATGTTTAAATCATCCTTTAAAACTAGGTCGACGTTATTTTTATCTGCTTTATCTAGTTTTAATTTTTTGATTACTTTTTCTTTGCTGATTATTTTTTTGTTTTGATATTGATTGAATCCATAGTCTAACATAGACATAGCTTCTTTATTTCTTAGGTTTGTATTTTGGTATCCAAAACTTATTGCTATTAATCTTAAGTTATTTTTTAAGGCTGTTACTGCGATTGATGAACCTGCTTCTTCTGTGTATCCTGTTTTTAAACCGTCTACTCCTTTGTAGAATTTGACAAGTTTATTTGTGTTAACTATCCAAGTTTTGTTGTCAGTGTTTTCTCTTATATAACTTTCGTATTTACTTGTATAATCAAGAACTTTTTTATGTTTTAGCAATTCTTTTGCAATTAATGCCATGTCATATGCTGATGAATAGCCATCTTTTTCATCGAAACCTGTACAATTGACAAAATTTGTGTTTTTTAGTCCTAGTTTTTTTACTTTTTTATTCATTTCTTTTACAAATTCTTGTTCGGTTCCACTTACTCTTTCTGCCATTGCTACCATTGCATCATTGGCACTTGCCATAGTAATTCCTTTTAAGAGATCGTCAACACTTATTTTTTCTCCTTCTTCGAGCCAAATTTGTGTTCCACCCATTTCTTTAGCATTTTTACTTATTGTTAAAATTTCATTTGTTTTTAAAGAACCATTTTCTATTTTTTCGAATATTATAATTAAACCCATCATTTTAGTTAATGATGCTACACTTGTTTTAGAATTTGCATTTTTATTATACAAGATCTGTCCAGTATTGTAATCCATAAGAATAGCACTTTTTCCATTAGGAGTTATATCCAAATCCTCTGCACTTACAAAGCCTGGTATTAAGATTATACTCATTAATAAAAATAAAATTATTTTTTTCATAAACTCACCTATTAAAAAATATGTCAAATGATGAGTTAATAGAATTAATTTTTACCACTTATATCTTTTTTTCATATAAGCTCTGTTTTCGCTTAGACCATACTCTAAGAAATTATAATCTTTTTCTTTTAAGTTAAGTAAATCTAACATTTCTCTTTCGTCTAAAAGTGCCTGATTAGATAAAAAGTTTCTTATCATAGTCATTCCTTCTTTTTTGTCTTTTCTATAAATATCAAAGAAATATTCTCCTAGTAATAGACCATATAAATATTTTATATCGTTTGAGTAGTTATAATATGTGGTTATAAAGGATGCGGGTTTATTGTCTTTATCTAAGGAGTAAATTTCTTTAATTTTTGCATATTCATCATCATAGACTATTTCATCTGATAAGGCCATGTTTGATGTTTTGTATAAAGAATTGGCATAATCATTTAAATCAAAGTAGTTTAAATTAAGTTCTCTGTGGGCATCATCTTTATATATATCGTTTTTGATTAGATAATCTAATGCAATTCTTTCAAAGAAGCAAGACATTACTTCGATGAAACAATAATCGTATCTATCTATTTGCTGAATAGAGCTCATATTACTCATGAAGATATTTTCGTATTCATGACCAAGCTCATGTAAATAAGTCTTTAGAAATGTAACTTGTTTATCTATTTTGCTATCTATAGATATATTTGTTTTATCATAATTAAATGTATTGTAACAATTACCCATGCAGTTTTCTAGATTAACATATTTTATATCGTCAAAACAGAATAATCTTTCATAACTTTTAAATTTATCTATACCCATACTACCTAATATTTCATAGGTTAATTCTTTAGCTTCTCTAGGATTAAATTTATTTTCTGAAAATAAACCATAGCATTTATATTTATTTTTATCATATTCTTTATTTATTTTTGTATAAAAGTCTTTGTATATTTCATTATCATTTTTTAAAAAATCATAAAATTGGTATTCTTTTAGTAATAATTCAATTTGTTCAAAATGCTTTTTTTCTTGTTTTTGTACTTCTTCGCTTGAATTAACAAATAAAGTATAGTACACGTTGCTTAATAGAAACCTTTTAGAATTACTTTTTTCAATTTCTAATTTTTCTCTTATTTGTTTTAATTGTTCTAACATAATGCATTTCCCCCTTGTTAAAATTATATCATTAATACTTATGTTTTTAAATATTTTTTATTATTTATTAATATAGTTTATTAGGTGATAAATGTGTCAAATAAGATAAGAGTAATTATTATATGTACTTTATTTGTGGTTGCAATATTATTGTTTGTTATAACTCGTGATTATGAAAATAAAATAGTTTTAGGAAGTCAGAAAACTGTAAATGCTTATGCACCTTTTGAAAGGGTTTCAAACTACGATATAAAAAATAAGGAAAGATATGCGAGGTATTATGAAAATAATAAAAATCTTGATTATGAAGAAGTTGTGACAAGAGTAAATATTGGATTAGATTATGGTTTTTATAATTATATAAAAGATGCAGATTTAAGTAAGGGAATTCTTGTTCTTACTAATAAGTTTTTGAAATTAAATAAAGGATATGTTCCGAATGATTTAGAAGAGATAAATGATAAATATTTTATTAATGGTAATAAAAAAGTTAGGCTTTTAAGAAAAGAAGCAAAGGGAGCATTTGAAAAACTAAGTGCTGATTCAATAAAGAATAAGACTCCTGTATATGGACAAAGTGCTTTTAGGACTTATGAAAGGCAAGAAGAATTGTATAGTAGTGCTATTAAGAGTTATGGTAAGGAAAAAGCAGATTTAGATACGGCAAGGCCTGGGCACTCTGAGCATCAAACAGGACTTACTATTGATGTTAGTTCTACTAAACAAGGGAACATGCTTAGTTTTGAAAATACTTCTTCTTATAAATGGATGATGGATAACGCTTATAAATATGGTTTTATATTGAGGTATCCAAAAGATAAGGAAAGTATTCATGGCTTTATATATGAGTCTTGGCATTTTAGATATGTTGGAGTTAAGGTTGCTAAAGATATGCATGATAATTATAGTGATCTTACGTATGATGAGTATTATTATGTTAAAATTGAAAATAAGAAATCTTAATTGAAATCAATTTTTTTATAATTTTTATATTTCCATTCCGTTAGTTTTTGCTTTTTCATTCCGTGTGTTTTTTGCATTTTGTTCTATTAAATTTTCAAAATAAAAAGGACTATTATTGTCCTAATGTTCATATAATCCATGTATTTTTTGTCTAGTTACATCATCAATATCGTTTATTGTCCAAATATTATTTTCTTTGGTTAACTTGAAATCTATTGTATATTTAACCCTGTCTTTAGCTTCTTTTAGTTTTCCTAACCTATATTCAACGTATTTAGAATCAGATGTTCCGGTTACTTTGTCTTTTGCTCCTTCTGCTACATCTTTAGCTCCTTCTACTACGTCACTTGCAGCATCTTTAACGTCATCTACGACATCTTTTGTAGTGTCCTTTACATCTTTTGTTATACTGTTATCAGTTGTTGAACTAAATTCATTTGGATTATTATTATAGTAGTCTTCTGCGTCTTTATTGATCTTATAATAATCATAAACTTCAATTTCAGCAGTTACAGTAGCAGTATCTCCATCGATTGTTTCATCTTTGATTACATAGCTCATGTCTTTATATTGTTTTTTCATTATGTCTTCATAAGTACTTTTTTGTGTATCATCCATTAAAGAATCTGTACTTATCATATCTTTTAGTTGTGTTAGAACTGTTTCATCTTGATTTTTATAATTATCTAAGAAATTTTCCACTTTTTTAGTTGGGGTATTATCAAAAGAACAACCACTTAATAATACAATAGCCATAATACATGAAAAACATAAGAATATTTTCTTCATAATAAATCCTCCCATTTCTATTATGAGAGGTTTTATTTTTTTTATACTAAATTCTATTTAAATTATTTTTTTTATTTTTTAAAATTATTAGTGCTATTATAAGGATAATTGATACTCCTACAAAGATGATTGCTATTATTATGCCTGTATTATTATTGCTATTAGCATCTTCTCCTATATCTATAGCATCTGTGTTATCAGTATTATCGGTATTTTGATCTGGAATAACTTGGCCATTTTCATCATAGTTTTCATCATATTCAGGATATTTTTTTTCTATTTCTTCTCTTGTTTTTAAAAGCTTAAAATCCATTTTAAAGTTAGCACTAGTCGGATTCCAGGTATATTTGTTATTGTTTTTGATGGCAGTATTACTGCTGGATGGAAAATCTGTAATAATATTGATTTTTAGTGAATCTCCATATAAACAATAAAATCCTCCACTACCATTATAACTTATTTCATCTATATTATACAGATACTCATGTTTTTCAAAACAATTATTTAAAAATGCAAGATTAGACATTGAATATTCATCGTGTGTATAACTCAAAGTAATATAATATTTATTGTTCTTAAACTTTTTTGTTTTTTTATATTTTGTATTACCAATAATATAAACTTCTTTGTCATCTTTTATTATATTCACAAATGGATTATCACCATTTTTATGCTGTTTATAATCTTCTATTTCATAATCAATTACTTCTTTAAATTTATAATCTTTAGTTATTGTTAGATTATATTCAACATTATTGTCAGCATACGCGACAACCGGAATTAAAATAAGTGATAAAATTAATATAAACACTATTTTTAACTTACTCATACTTTCCTCCTTTAATAACTAATAAAATATTTCGCACCTCTGCTATTATTTTTTTCTAACTGGAATGTACCTTTTGTGATTTTTCCTTCTCCACAATAGTTATCTGCCCCTTCATTTCCACCTATATAATGAACAGTTTTACCTTCTACTTTTTCTACTATAGTAATATGTTCCCAATTTCTATGAACAATTAAATCTCCAGGAACTGGTGTATAACTTCCGCCAACTTCATGTTTTTCTCCCTTTGTTATATCCTTGAAATTACCAACCGAACAACTATACTTAGGTAATCCTATAGCTTCTGTTGCGCCTGCCTCTTTCAATACATAAGTAGTAAACGCCGCACAATAATCGTTTACGCCTGATGAACCACATGATTTCATATATTTTTTTATACTAGAACAATAATCAGTAGTAGAATTCCAAGCTTCTAGTTCTTCTAAAGCTTTTTCAACAACAGCTGATTTTATTTGGCTTGATGAACCAGAAAAACTACAAGTACTAGAAGAACCAGAAGCTTTTTTCGCTATAACCCCATCAGAATCATAATTATCATAATCAGTAGAAGACCACGATTTTTCTTTATATTCATTAGCTGAATTATAATCACCAGTAACATACAATGCAAATTCTGCTTTTCTTCTTCTTTGAAGCCCTAACATTCCACCATTGGTACAGTCTTTCATAGCTTTCCACACTGCTTCTAAATCATCCTTTTTGGCAGCCTTAGCAATATCAGCAAAGAAACTGCCACATCCGTTATATGCCATACTCGTCATTGCATCCTCTTGATGTTCTGACAATGTAACAGCTGCTGTTGAAAATATAGGCTTAATTACTGAATTTCTTTTAGTATTGATTGCTTTTATTTCAGCTGCATCTACTTCATCAACATCAATGCATTGACCATCTTTAACTAAATTAGGTAAATAATCAGATGTTACACCATATCCAATTGTTATCCTATCACCTGAATTTTGATATGCTTTGTATTGTGTTTTTCCTGAATCACAATAACCACCAGAACCCTCGAAGACATTAATAAAATCTTTTATATTTTTATCGTTACTTTGATTAGAAGATTCACAACACTCATTGCTAATTTCTGCCGAGGAATAGTTCTTACTTTTACCACAAATTTGTTTAAAGGCCTCTTCCCCTATTGCCCTAGATGTAGTTTTTGATGAGTCTTCAAGACCACAATCTTTTTGAAACGTTCCATTATCGGTTATACAATTCTCATAGCCTTTATCGGAATATCCAAAAAATGGGTTTACACTTACACTAGTAGAATTTTTAAAATCATCTCCGACCCTTACTTCAAAGTGCAAATGAACACCATATTGTATCTGTCCTCCAAGTCCAGTACCTCCCATAATTCCTAGCTTGTCTCCCACTTTTACTTTTTGTCCTTTTGAAACACTAATACTTGACATATGCCCATATAAAGTTTTGACACCGTTGCCATGATCTATTCCTACAGTATAACCATACCCCTCATACAATCCAGCGTAAACAACTTCTCCTGCTCCAGCAGCCAAAATATTGGATTGACCAGTTAGGTCGTTACCTAAATGCATATGACTCGGATTATAGTTTCTCCAACCAAATAAACTAGTAACTGTGGAGGTGCCACCTAAAGGATCAGACATATTACACATGAATTCAACAGCATCCTCACTTGTTCCTGTTGCATCAGAATACTCTGTCCTATCACATATCGAACCAGCTAAAGAAGAAACTACAGCAACTCCACTAACAACTATTAGAATTAAAAGTGAAATACATATAAAAAGTAAAATTGGGGCAAAAATTGCTATTATTTTGTATTGTATGGGTATAGCAGGATTCATAAAAAATCCTTTTGCCTTGTTAATTTCTTTTTTGGCCAAATTTCCCATTTTGTTGCCATTATCAGTTTTTTCTTTTCCAAGTGCTCCTTGCTGAGCTCCCCTTCTTCTGTTAAAAGGATTTAATCGAGAAGCTAAACCACCTTTTTCTTTTGAATTGTTTTCTTTTTTTACACTTGGTTTTTTATCATTTGCATCTCTAGGATCTTTACTTTTTTTATTACCTGCTCCTGGTAAAGGATTCTTATGTTCGTTATCTTTCTTTTTATCTTTATTCCCATCTTTGTCTAAGCCATCTTTTTTCTTTTTATCATCTGGTTTTTTTTGTCCTTTACTAGGATCATTTTTATTTGGTTTCGGGACACCTTTCATTAAATTACCAGATGCTGCATTTTTTACACCTTGAGCAAGACCTTTTCCAAATTTTGAAATTGGATTACCATTGGCTCTTGGAAAGTTTTGTTCTTCCATTTGTTCTGGTTCTTCATTCATTATACCTTGATTGTTAAAAGAATTATCTTCATTATTCATCTACATCACCACACTTCAGTTTAACTATATATAATATATCATAAAATTAGATAAAAAAAAAGGAAAATTACTTTCCTTAATTCATTTTATACTTTCTGTATAATACGTATGCTCCTCCACCTATTAAACCAATTCCTACTACTAATGTTGAAATTGCTATTACACTTCCTGTATTAGGTACTGAAATCTTTTCTGGACTATTATAAATCTTTAAATGATCCAAGTCTCCATCTTGTGATTTAACAAGTTTATGTGTACTTGAAGTAGCACTTATCATTTTTATATTTCCATTTGCTAAAACTCTGAATTTAACTTCTGTCTTTAATTTTTGGTATCCTTTTGGTGCTACTGTTTCAATTAGAGTGTAATCTCCGATTGGGATATAGAATTCTTTTTGTTCTTTTGTAGATGTATATTCTATAAATACTTCTCCTTTAGAATTCTTTATAACTATTGTTGCACCAGGAAGTTCTTTTTCATTTGTTATTGACACTTTACTTACTTTCATATCAAGTGGAACGTTTGTGACAGATAGAGAAACTCTTTTTTGATAATTTGATACTTCAAATTCTTTTAGAGCATCTGAGATTGCTGTAGTATCACCATTGATATATTTTTGTAATAGTTCTTTATCTTTACTATCTACTACATTATCTTTGTTAACATCAGATGCATAAAATTGTTTTTCTGTTTCTTCTATTTGCATTGCAATAATTGATTCAATTATTTTTATATCATCATTATCGATTTTTCCATCATCACTTGGATCTCCAAGTAAATATTTTTCACTTGGTATTAATACATCTCCATCACTTGGAATTGCTTCTGTTCCTTGTGATTTATACTTTAGTGCATCACTATCTTTATTTAATGTAAACTCTAGTGGTTTTTCAAGTATTTTATACCAATCATCTGCTTTTATTTCTTCGATTATATAATCGCCATATGGTATATCTTTGAATTCTGCAATACCTCTTTTATCAGTAACTGCATTTTTTACTTCTTTTCCATTTATATCTTTTGCTACTTCTGTTTTATCTCCATTTTTTACTGATAACTTAAATTCAACACCTTCAATTACTTTTTTTGTAACTGAATCAGTTTTTTGAATTGTTATGTTACCATATGGAATATTGTTAACTTCTAAAGATGCAGTTGTTTGTGTTGTTGTATCAGTCTCTTTTGTTGCTTTCGGTGTTTTTGATGCAGCTTGTACTGGAATACATCCATCTTTTGCACCTTGTTCTTCTAACTCTTCACTATCTTGAACATATCCTTCTGGAGTTGTTTCTTTTACATAATATGTTTTATACTCTCCATCTTTAAGAGGCATATATAAATTAGTCCAAGTTATTTTTCCATCTTTATCTGTCTTTTTATCTGTTTGTTCTTTTCCTAGATAATCTTTTGCTCTTACTGTACATTTATCATCACTATAGATTCCAAATGATACATTTTCCATTTTATTTTTTGTATATTTATCTGTTTTTGTTATTTCTACTACACCTTTATCAATATTTTCTATACTGTAATTAATATCAAAATTAACAGGTTGTGTTCCCCCGCTTACATAATATGAAGTTTTTTGCCATTTTGAATCATAGTTAGAATAATATAAAAGTCCTTTTGGGATATTTCTAGTATAATTTATTGTTCCAGTAACTGGATCATCACTTGTCTTAGTAATAGTAAGTGCATTACCGCTTACACTAAGAGTAACATCCTTATTTGTAGTAGTCCATCCACCGATTGAATTATTGGTATCTGTTGCAGTTCCAACCCAATTAGCAGTTGATGGATTATATTTTAACTCAATTGTTTGTCCTGCGAAACTAGGTTTTGTGTCATCTCCTAATGCTTTATTTCTTATTGAAACCATTGCATTCACTATATCTGATGCTCTTGTACCTGTAACAAATTTTTCAAAATCTGTTTTTGTATAGGTTTTCCAGGCACCGTTTTCTCCTTGATTGGCAACTATTTGAACTAACAATTGAGTAGCTAATCTATCAGTAGGACATCCATCTTTTAATTCACCAGTTCTAAGACTTGGATAACCATGAGCAATTACTCTAGCTACCCATTTTGGTGTTCCGGAAGTAGTTGTTTGTTGTGCCCAAGATGTTGTTGGTTTTTCACCATTAAATGTTAAAGCCATACCTCTTTGTAAACAATATAATATAGTGTTACCACTATCTAAGTAAATAACATCAACATCATATATCCCTGTTGTAACATTACCACCTGATACCCTAGCTATATTATTAAAAGCATCAGTAACTTTAATATTCTCGCATGCTCCATATTCTATTGTGGCAGCATTTACACTACTTAATCCAAACATACTAACCAATATAAAAGCTATTGCTACCAAACATACTTTTACATTTTTTAACATTATATCACTCCTATTCATAATTTAACTTAATTATACATTATAAAATTATGAAAGGCAACCACTTTTAAAAAAGTTTTACATCTTTTCTTTTGAAAGATTTAAAACATCGTAAAGTTTGATATGTTTCTCGTTAAAGTTACTTATACTATCTATTAAGTATTTATATATATAATCTATATTAGTACACTCTTTGTTTGTGTATTCATAATATAGATATATTAGTTTTTCTTGACCTTTTTTTGTGTATAAATCATTTATTTTATCTTTTAAACTATGTAGTAGTTCTTGTTCTTTTCTTGTTAAACTGTAATCTCTTTTTTTTCTTTTATTGATAATTTTATAAGATATATTTTCATTATTTAATCTCTCCGATATATCAAGTGCTTCTCTTTCTTCGTCAAGTAACATTCTTGAAAGTCCTATGATTTTTTGCTTTTTTATTAGGACTCCCAAGGCCATTAGACCATCTGTTAAAAGACATACACTTAAGGTATCTTTTAATCCATTCATTTCATATTTAGGTATTTTTTCTGTAAATGATGTGTCCAATAAGATATCGTTTTCTGTTATATCAATTAGTGTTTTATGGGATACTTTAAAAAGAGTTGTTTTTTTTACATATTTTACTTTATCAGTATCTTCCCATTCAAAATATTCTATTAAATCACTATTAAAATTAAGTAATATATCATAAATATAAGTCATATCTCATCCCTCAAAAATAGTATATACAATATTTCTTTTTTTAATCTGTTTAAATTTTGACAAAAATAGTATATAATTAATTAGGTGATAAAATGTTAGAATTGTTAAAATATATAATTTTAGGAATAATACAAGGTTTTACAGAACCTATTCCAGTATCTTCATCGGGACATGTTATGATTTTGAATAGCATATTAAGTACAAATATAGATATAGGTTTACTTGCTATCTTAACTAATTTTGGTAGTTTAATTGCTATTATATTACTTTATAGAGATAGAATAAAGACTTTGTTTCTTGACTTTGTTAGTTATTTAAAAAAGGGAAATGCTTCTTCTAAAGAGAATTTTAGATATACTATTCTTCTTATTATTGCAACTATTCCTGCTGGGATGATGGGTCTTGTAGTTACAAAGTTAGGACTATTTGATTTTTTAGAGAAGAATATTAAATTTGTTGGAATAACTCTTTTAATTACTGCAATCTTCTTGTTTTTGATAAGAAATATAAAAGGAGAAAAGGATAATAAAAAAATAACACTTAAAGATGCTATTATTATTGGACTTTTTCAAGTGATTGCACTTGTTCCTGGTATTTCAAGAAGTGGTTCTACTATCGTTGGAGGAATGCTAAGAAATTTGAAAAGAGAAACTGCTTTTGATTTTTCATTTTTACTTTATATACCGATTAGTGTTGCTACTACTATTTTAGGTTTTAAGGATTTATTTACTAGTAATTTATCTTTTGTTACTATTATATATTATTTAATTGCTACTGTAATAGCAGGTATTGTTACATATTTTGCTACTAAGTGGTTTAGGAATGTTGTCAAGGAAGGAAAACTTATATATTTTGTTATATATTGTCTGATTGTAGGAAGTCTTGTCATAATATTTTTATAAAAGTTCTATTTTGTAGAACTTTTTTTATATTAAAAACTATATAAAAGAATAAAGTTATTTAGGAGATGATTTTATGACAATAGGTATTCCTAGATCGCTTTTTTATTATCGTTATAGTACTCTTATAAAAACTTTTTTTAATGAACTTGATATAGATTATATAATATCGGATCCTTCTAATAAGAAAACTTTGGAAGACGGAATAAAACTGGCACCTTCTGAGGCTTGTATTAGTCTTAAATTGTTTTTAGGACATATAAAGAATTTAGAGAATAGATGTGATTATATTTTAGTGCCAAGAATAGCAAGTATTAAAAAGGATGAGAAAGTATGTACTAATTTTTATCTTTTATATGACCTAGTAAGTAACCTATTTACACAAAATATATTAGATATAAATATTGATGAGACTAATTGTAAACATGAAAAAAGTGCTTTTATAGAACTAGGATTATACTTAGGTTTTAGTTTTAATAAAGTGTCAAGTGCCTATAAGAAGGCAAAAGAAAAAGTAAGAAAAGTAAAGAATAATCAAATGACAAAACAACTTGCTTTGTTAAATGATAATAAGAAAAAAGTGCTTTTGGTGGGACATTCTTATAATATTTATGATGAGTTTATAGGGAAACCAATTATAGATATTTTAAAGAATAATAATATAGAGATAATAGATGCAAATATATTTGATGAAAAGGAAGTAGATAAATATTCAAATATGATATCTTGTGATAATTATTTTACGTTAAATAAAGAGTTAATGTCTGGAACAGAAAAGTATAAGGATAATGTTGATGGAATAATCCTTATTTCGTGTTTTCCTTGTGGTCCTGATTCTATATGTAATGAACTTATTCAAAGAAGTATAACTAGTAAACCTATAATAAACTTAATAATAGATGAAGAAACTGGACCTGTTGGACTTATAACGAGGTTAGAGAGTTTTATTGATATAATAAACAAGGAGACAAGTTATGAATAATTATCAAATATCTTTTCCTCATCTTGGGGACTACTCCTACTTTGTTAAACCATTTATGGAAAATGTTACTAAGTGTAAGGTAAAACTTGCTCCTCCTATAACAAAAAAAACAGTAGAACTTGGAGAGAAGTATTCACCGGACTTTATATGTTTACCATTTAAATATAATCTAGGTAATTACATAGAAGCCCTTGAAGAAGGTGCAAATGTGCTTTTTCAATTTGGAGGGGGATGTAGATATGGAAACTACGCTGAGCTACAAGAAAAGATCTTAAGGGATTTGGGATATGACTTTAAATTTTGTCAATTTATAAAAAAAGGAAAAACAAGTTTTAATTATGTATATAAGATGTTAAGCAAACTAAATAAGGATTTAACAAGAAGAAAGTTATTAAAGGAATTTATACTTATCTTTACTAAAATAATTCTTTTGGATAAAATGGATAACTATAAAAGAAAAAAAGTAGAAGTTCATAATGGTGATATGAAAAAGATAAGGGCTAAGTATATAAATGAAGTAAAGGATAAGTCAAGTATTGTAAGGATTATTAAAACATATATGAAATATAAGAAAAAGTTAAGAAAAGTAAATGTGAAAAAGCCTAGTTTAAAAATAGGTATAATTGGAGAGTTATATACAGCTATGGAACCTTTTTCTACTTATAATCTTGAAGATGAGCTTAAAAAGTATGGAATAAGTATTAAAAGATTTACTAATGTTTCGTATTTACTTATATTTAAAAAAATACTAAGTCCATATGTAAAATATAAAACAAGGGATTATTTAAAATATAGACAAGGTGCGGATGCTAGTGATAATATTTATAGAGCTTTATATTTAAAGAAGAAAAAGTATGATGGGATAATACATACAAAACCGTTTGGGTGTACTCCGGAGGTTGGAATTATTCCAATATTAAATAAAATATCAAATGAAAAACAAATACCAATTATGTATTTATCTTTTGATACACAGACGTCAAGTACGGGGTTAAAAACTAGAATAGAAGCGTTTATTGATATGTTAACTATGAGAAAGGATAAAAAGTAATGAAGAAAGCTTATTTAGGAATTGATATAGGATCAATATCTACTAAAGGAGTTATTATAGATGAGAATAATAAGATTATTGCAAAGGAATATCTTTATACGAAAGGTGATCCTATAAGTGCAGTAAAGGAACTGTTAAATAGTTTAAGGATGAATCTTCCAAGTGATTATGTGGTTGTCTCTGCTGGAACGACTGGAAGTGCTAGAAGATTGATTGGTATAATGATTGGGGCTAGTGTTATAAAAAATGAAATAACTGCTCATGCGATAGGAACTTCTTCTATATATAAAGATGTAAGAACAATTTTTGAAATTGGTGGACAGGATTCAAAAATAATTATTTTGGATAATGGAGTTGTTACGGATTATGCAATGAATACTTTATGTGCTGCAGGAACTGGTGCTTTTTTATCTAGTCAAGCAAAAAGACTTGGAATTGATATAAAAGATTTTGGAAAAATTGCTTTAACGTCAAAAAAACCTACTAAGATAGCGGCAAGATGTACTGTTTTTGCAGAATCAGATTTGGTACATAAAGCACAAATAGGTCATAAAAAAGAAGACATAATTGCAGGGCTTTGTGAAAGTGTTGTAAATAATTATTTGAATAATGTGGCAAAGGGTAAAAAAATTAAAATGCCTATAGTATTTCAAGGTGGTGTAAGTAAGAATATTGGGGTAATTAAGGCATTTGAAAAAGTTACAAAGGAAAAAATTATAACAGATGAAAATGGTCATTTGATGGGTGCTCTTGGGGTTGCAATTTTATCTAAAAAAGAGAAAGAAGAAATATTTAATTTTAGTGTTTTGGATTTAAATTTTGAAACAAAGGGTTATGAATGTAAGAGATGTCCTAATCATTGTGAAATAATTGCTATTAAGAAAGATAAGAAAATAATTGATGCATGGGGTAATAGATGTGAAAAAGGTTCACTTATTTGAACCTTTCTTTCATTTAACGTCAATATGAATACTTTTGTACATGGTAGGTACGCTTGGGTACTCTTTTCTGTATTTTGTTCTTGCGTATCCATCACAATATGAATAATTCATAAATGCAGCATTATTGGCATACCAATCAATTATTTTTTTTCTGTTGTTAAGGCTTTTGGATGAATAATTGGTATAAAAATCTATTGCTTTTCCTTGTGTATGTTTAGAGGCTCTTATTCCTCCGATTAGATTATTATACTTAGTGCATCTTAAGGCACTTGTTATGATAAGCATGCCATATCTATTTCTCATAGTTTGGATATATTTAAGTAATCTAATATTTAATAAACTAGGATATCCTGTACAGTATTTTCCATTACATTCGCATTTAAATTCTTCGAGTTTAAAGTTTTTTGTATATAACCTTACTCTTTCTTTATTAATAAGCAATGTTTCAGTATTTTTACCATAGATTCCATCTATGTCACTACTTCTTACAAAGTACTTTTCTTGGAGCATTTTGTAGGCTTTTTTTGTCTGCGCGCCTTCTATTCCATCTATTTTTCCTTTATAAAAACCAGAATTTTTTAAATACTGTTGACGTTTTTTAATGCTTAATATAATACCACCCCTGATATATATTATTAGTTTTTTAGAAAGTTATAGATAGATTTAACCCAAAAACACTTGAAAAACGTAAAATATTATAGTATAATTTAGTTGTTATGTGATGTGCGCCCATAGCTCAATTGGATAGAGCGTTTGGCTACGGACCAAGAGGTTGAGGGTTCAAATCCTTCTGGGCGCGCCATTTTAGAAATTTGTAAAGGCTTGTTAAGTCTTTTTTTGTTGATGAAAAAAAAGAAGCAAATACTTCTTTAATCCCATAGCCTTTCTTTATAGATACCTTTATCTATCATATCCTTAATTGCGTTTACTACTTCTTGTTTGTCTTCTTTATAAGTTATTCCATACCATTTTTCATCTGTTTTTAGGACTTTTACTTGGGCGATGTTTTCATTTATTTCTTTTGTTACGACATCAGGCATTAGGTATTCACATTTAGACATATCATTTTTGTTGTTTTCTAGGAATGGTATAAACTCTTCTTCTATATGTTTGATGAAGTTGTGATGGAAGGCCATTAGGTTCATAGATACTAGGGTGTCTTCTTTTACTGGTTCTTTTTTATTTGTTTTGAAGGATGTTCTAACTAGGACATTGTTTTCTTCTTCTACTAGGCTTTCATCAAGTCCTACTAGTTTACCATCGTTTATTTTGCAAACTCCTCTTTTTACTGAACCGTTTTCTGTGATGGTATTTTTTAGTTTGTATCCTACTAGGGCATAGTTTTCTTTTCCGTCTTTGTCTAAATCTGTATCTAAAAAGTCTGATACTGCTTTTATACCACCGTAACCGTAAAAATCATCGGCATTCATCAAGGCGAAAGCACCGTCTATTAAATGTCTTGCACAGTAAATTGCATGTCCTGTTCCGAGAGGTTTTTCTCTGTTTGGGACTTTATAGCCTTCTGGGATATCATCTATTTTTTGAAAGGCATAACAAACATCAATATATGGTTTTATTCTTTTCCCTATTGTTTCTTCGAAGATTTCTAGGTTTTCTTCTTTTATTATAAATATTACTTTTTCAAAACCACATCTTTTGGCATCATATATGGAATAATCTATTATAAATTCTCCATTTGGTCCGACTGGTTCTATTTGTTTTAGTCCTCCGAATCTTGAACCCATTCCTGCGGCTAAAATAACTAATGTTTTCATACTACACTCTCCTTATACTTTTATGATTTTTTAGTATTTTCTTTATACCAATATCTTTGTTAAATGCTACTGTTAAAATGGTGTTAGTGACTTCTATTACTACTCCATCGCCATATGTTTCATGATGGACTTTATCTCCATAATTGAATACTCTATCTTCTTTGTAAATTCTTTTTTCTTTTTTGACTGGTTTTTGTTCTTCTTTGTTTTCTCCGTCAATAAGATCTGGAGCTATTTCTCTTACGAATCTGCTTAGAATTGAAGGGCTTTCTTGTCCATAAATCATTCTTTTTTTGGTACATGTTATCCATAGTTTTTTCATGGCTCTTGTTATTGCTACGTACATGAGTCTTCTTTCTTCTTCTAGTTCATCTGGGGAATAGCAATTTCTATGTGGAAATATTCCTTCTTCTAAGCCTGCTAAGAATACATAAGGGTATTCAAGCCCTTTGACGGAGTGTACTGTCATGAGCGTTATTCTATTGGGATCGTCTTTGTATTCTTCTATATCTGAGACTAGACTTATTTCTGTTAAGAATTCTTCTAGAGAGATGATTCCTACTCTTTCTTCAAAGTTTTTTGTAACTGATTTAAATTCTTCTAGGTTTTCAAGTCTTATATCGGCTTCTAAACTTTTTTCTTCTTTTAGAGCGTTTCTCATTCCGCTTTTATCGAGTACTTTATCTATAAATTCAGTCAAAGTACATGATTTTAAATCTTCTTTTAGTTCTTCTATTACTTTTTTAAATTCTAAAGCTTTTCCATCTTTTATTGCTTCGTACATGCTGGTATTATAAGTATTTGCATTTGCTTCTATTTCACTTATAGTTTTTGGCCCTATTCCTCTTTTTGGGGTATTTATACATCTTGTTAAGGATATGGCATCATCACTATTTAATATAAGTCTTAGGTATGCAAGTAAGTCTTTTATTTCTTTTCTACTATAGAAATAAAAACTACCTACTATTCTAAAGGGTATATTTTGTTTTAATAGTTCTTGTTCAAATACTCTTGACTGGGCATTTGTTCTATAAAGTATGGCAATATCTTTATATGGTACTCCTTTAGAGATTAGTTCTTTTATTTTTCTTATTATATAAAATACTTCATCTATTTCATCGTATGCTTTGTAAAAAGAGATTTTTTCTCCTTCACCTTTGTCGCTCCATAGGTTTTTATCTTTTCTAAAGGTGTTATTTTTAATTACACTATTGGCGGCATCTAGAATATTTTTAGTAGATCTATAGTTTTGTTCGAGCATTATTACTTTAGCATCGAGATAATCTTTTTCAAAATTAAGAATGTTTTTGTAGTTGGCTCCTCTAAACATGTAAATACTTTGATCATTATCACCAATACAAGCAATGTTTCTATATTTGGCTGCTAACATCTTAATAAGGATGTACTGAGCCTCATTAGTATCTTGATATTCGTCAACCATTATATACTTATATTTTTCTCTATAGTATTCAAGAATATCACTATTTTCTTTAAATAGTTTTATTGGTAAGATTAATAGGTCATCGAAATCTACAGAATTATTTTTAAAAAGGATTTCTTGGTATTTTTTGTAAACTTTATAGATGATATTATCTTCTTCGGAATGAACAAAGTTTTTATATTCGTCTGGCATAACAAAGCAACTTTTATTACTAGATATTTTATTTCTTATCATATAAGGGCTAAATCTTTTTGGATCGTATCCGAGATCTTTTATTATTTTCTTAACAAGGGTTAGGCTATCATCACTATCCATAATAACAAAATTATTTTTATATCCTAGCCTTTCGTAGTTTTCTCTTAAGATTTTAACTCCGAAAGAATGAAAAGTTGAAGCTAGTAGATTAGTCTTTCCTATTAGTTTTTCTATTCTTTCTTTCATTTCTTTAGCAGCTTTATTTGTAAAAGTTATTGCTAAAATATTTTCTGGATTAACACCATATTCTTTGATTAAATACGCTATTCTTGTGGTAAGGGCTTTTGTCTTACCAGAACCTGCTCCTGCTAGAATTAAGAGAGGTCCGTCTTTATGTTTAACAGCTTCTATTTGTTTATCGTTTAAATTTTCAAGCATATACTTCACCTATTTGATTATAACATGTTTTGTTTGTTTTCCAAAGAAAAAACATCATTTGATGCTTAATTAAACTATTTTATAAACTTTTTTTGTTCCAGGAGACCTATGTAATTTAAAGAAAGTAAGAATGTTGTTAAGATAGTAACACTTATTGTATGACTTTTGGGTAAAACAAAAATATTGAGTAAGCAACATAGTGTAGGATATAAGACAAGTATCCAGTATATATCATATATGAAATTTATAAGTAAAGATAAATATAATAATAATTTGTTTTTTTATTTTCAATAAAAAAGACAATCTGATTGACTGTCTTGCTATTTGTTATTGAACTTTTCAATTTCGTCTAGTACTTTATATATACTTGTATGTGGGTTTGCTTTTATTAATTCTGTACCATCTTTGATTATTTGTTTTTCTAAAGAACGTGCTACTTCTTTTGCATTTATAGTTTTATCTTTTATAATTTTATACATGTTCATACTTTCTAAATATGTTCCATTTATATTAGCTAGTTCTTTTTTTACATCTTTGCTCGTTTTGAATTTAAGTTTATTTTTTCTATAGTGCATAACATACCATATTTCAAAAGTTGGTGCTGATGTTATTAGTTCTATATTGTGATTATTACATAGAGGTTCTATTTCTTTTATTTCATTTATTCTTTGATTACTTAAATCTGTGTCTAAGACTAGGAATATTCTTACATTGTCTTCAGATTCTATATCTTCATTATGGATATATTTTACTAGATCATTAAACATTCCTTTTGGATCGGTGCTGTTACCTGTTGAAAATTGTATTCTTAAGTTTCTGCTTTTAAAGTTGTTGAAGTAGCAGTATTATGAAGATTTTTTTCCTCCTTCACTACAAATAACTATTAAAGGTTTTTTATTTTTATGTTTTATTTGTCTTCTAGCCATAAGTTGATGTCTTTTATAAATGGAATTGCTCCATATCTACCATTTATATAACCTTTCTCTATGTTTTCATTTTTTCTTACTGAGAATGAATCAAGTGGATATAGTTCTGAGGCACCATTATCAGGATTTTTTTCTGTGAACCAAATTTGATCTCTTCTAAGTAGTTCTAAATTTAATAAATTTGTTGCATGGGTTGTAAATATTAACTGACTATTTGCTTTATTAATTTCTTTGTTATTGAATAGTTTTACTATAAATTCTACTAATGCTGGGTGCATACTTTTTTCTAGTTCATCTATTATAACAACTTTTGTTTTTTCGAATGCTCTTTTTAAAAGTGGTGCAATTGCAAATAGTACTCTTGTACCAGATGATTCCTCGGCAAAATCAAGTTTATAGGTATATGTATTTTTATCTTTATCTATAACTTCATGTTCAAGTTCTATATTAACATTTTTTACTCTAAACTTTTCTCCATTTCTTGCAAGTGGTGGCACTAACATATCAGCCATTGTATTATCCATTTCTTTTTCTTCATATTCAACATGTATATCTTTTATAAGAATATCTGCTTCTCTTAAAAGATTTAATGCGAACTCTTTTAACTTTTTGTCTCCATTACTATAATCAATTAAATCTTGATTATCTATTTTATAAAAAGAGTTATAAGTATCGATTGAGCTTGTAAACCAAAGATAAGCATCCTTTGTTTTATCATAATTCCATGTTGTAGCAGTAGATAAAAATAGTTTATTTTCTGTGTTGTTTGCTGCTAGAGAATCGAGCTTATTCTTATCATTAGTAAATTCATATGTATTAGTTTTTGTTCTTGTAAAAATATTTGTTGGCTTTTGACTGTAATACGCATCTAAGCTTTCTTCATATATTTTATTTACATCAGCAGTAAAAAAATATCTATACTTAACGTCATTTACTACAAAAATAAATTCAAATTCGCTTGGTTTATTTTTACTAATTTCATCAAATAAAAATGGTTTTATAAAATTCCATTTATCATCAACAGACATTAAATTAGATCTTCTCACCATCAAAATAGCACAGGTAAAAGCTTTTAATAGATTAGATTTTCCTGAAGCATTAGCACCATAAATGGAAGCAGTTTTAAGTAGATCTAAATTATTATCTGTAACTATGTTTTCTAGATTCTCATCACCATTACCTTTTTCCATAGATAATGTAACTTTTTCTTTAAAAGATAAAAAATTCTTAACACTAAACTCTATAAGCATTTTTCTCTCCTCCTACAGATATTATATACTAAAATAAATAAAAAATACATTTATTTTTACTGTTTTTGTGTTTTTTTTACAAAAATAAGAAAAATAATTATTGTTTTGATATTATTTTTTTATTTTTTCTATAATGGGTATTAATTTTCTTATATTTTGCAAACTAATATAAAGGTGATAC
>CAVFIB010000010.1:0-19715 GCA_963622385.1 Bacteroidaceae bacterium
AACTCTTTTTATTAATTCTGTGTTATTTTTTTCTATTAAAGGCTGAGTAGTAACATTATTTCATATATTTCTTTATATTTTATTTACAAAGTAAGTTTTATTTTATATACTGTATTATAGAATGGAGTGTGGACATGGTTTGTAGTAAGTGTGGTTATAATAATCAACCTGGAAATACACGTTGTGCTAATTGTGGGAATCAATTAACCAATAATATAAATAGTTTTAATAACAATAATACCAACGTAAATAGTTTTAATAATAATAATAATAATAATGGTGCCAGTATGAATAGTTTTGGTAATAATCCTAATAATAATTATAATAATAGTAATACTAATACTAATGGTAACAATGTTAATATGAATAATTTTAGTAATAATAACAATCCTAATCATAATATGAATAGTTTTAATGGTAACAGTAATTATAATAGTAATACTAATATGAATGGTTCGGGTAATAATAATATTAATGTTAATACTAATGGTTATGACAATAATGCTAATATGAATAACTTTAGTAATAATAACAGTCCTAATCATAATATGAATAGTTTTAATAGTAACAGTAATTATAATAGTAATACTAATATGAATAGTTTGGGTAATAATAATATTAATGTTAATACTAATACTAATACCAATGGCACTAATGTTAATAGTTTTAATAATAATACTAATGTTGGTACTAATAATTTTGGTAATGTTTATGATAATGTTATTAATTCTAGTGTTGATAAAACTAGTATAAGAGTAGCTTTGAAGAGTGAAGCTAAGGCTTGTAAAAAGGGTAAGTTATTATTGTTAATGATTATATTTAGTTTGATAATAGGATTTGATTTACCATTCGTTTTTCAGCTTCTTGGTCCTGTTGGTTCTGTTTTGAATTTTAGTGAAAAAGGTATTATTGCTGGTTTTTTATCATTTTTTATTGTTTTTATTGAATCTTTTGTTGCGATGTTTGTGTGTTTTGGTACAATTTTTGCTTCTTTAGAAATTTTAAGGCATCAGACATTTTCTATTGGTTCTGTTTTTAAGAATGTTTTTTCTAAGATAAAATATGTGTTTATTACAGGACTTTTAGTGTCGGTTTATATGTTTTGTAGTTTATTTTTAGTAAAGATATCTAATAGTATTGTTTTATTGCTAATAATGTTATTGATATTTATTGCTTTGATTTATATAATTCCAGCATTTACTATAATGATGCGTATATGTGCTGATAATGAATATCAAAAAGGTAGTATTAAAGATGTAATTAAAGATTCTTTTAGGTTAATCAAAGGTCATAGAACTGAGTATTATGCCATGATATTTAGCTTTTTTTGGATAGACTTCTTAGTTTTATCAATTCCTGCGTATCTATATGCTCTTATCTATGCTTTTGTAGTTGTTATTGTTGCAATTTTTGGTGGAACAGTTGGCTCTAATTCTAGACTTTTGATTGTTTTGGCAGCATTAACAGTATTTAATATATTCTTGGTACTTAAATACTTACCTTATACAATTTTATCTATTTCTAATTTTTATAGGTATATAAAAGGTGAGAGACAAATAACAGAATCTCATAAGGGAATCCCAAATGGAGGACTTATTGCAATTTTTATAGCATGTGTTATTACATCGGTCGGAATTATTATAGGATTTATTGCTTATTCAGGAACAAATTATTTAAATACCTCGAAGATGCAAAGTTTTGCAGATACTGCTAATGGTATTGTAAGTACTGTTCAAACTGATTATCTGATAAAAGGTGGTTCGGGTACTATGATGTATGATATAAATGCTATTAATGAAATATCAGAAAAGAAATTAAGTACTAGTTCTTTTGGAAATAATTATCAACATGCTAATGTAATTGTAACTAGTTATAATAATGAATATAAGTATCATATTTGCTTAGATGATGGAAAATATGTTATTAATACTTATAAAGATGCTATAAATAAAAATAATGTTTTTAAAATAGATAGTAATCACAAGGCTTGTGGTTAAGCTCTAGTTTTTACTTAAAAAGAGGTGAATTAATATATGTTAATAATAGGATCACATGTATCCTTTAAGAAAGATACACAACTAGTAGGATCTGTTAAAGAAGCTTTATCTTATGGTGATAATACTTTTATGTTTTATACTGGTGCTCCTCAAAATACTAATAGAGCTGCTCTTAATAATGATCTTACTTTAGAAGCTAAGTCTTTAATGGATGAAAACAATATTGATATAAATAATGTTGTTGTTCATGCTCCATACATAATAAATCTTGCTAATGGGGACGAAAGTAAGTACAAGTTTTCTATCAACTTTTTAAAACAAGAATGTAAACGTTGTGAAGAGCTTGGCGTTTCTAAGTTAGTTCTTCATCCTGGATCTCATGTTGGTCAAGGAGTAGAAGTTGGTCTTAAAAATATTATAAATGCTTTAAATGAGATATTACCCACTACTAAGATAACTATTTTACTTGAGACTATGGCTGGTAAAGGTACTGAACTTGGTTCTACTATAGAACAACTCAGCACAATAATAAATGGCATTAATAATAAAGATAAATCTAAGATAGGCATCTGTTTAGATACTTGTCATTTATCTGATAGTGGTCTTTCTATATCTTCTTTTGATGAGATTCTTGATTGTTTTGACAAATATAATTTATTTGATAAAATTGGTTGTATTCATGTAAACGATAGTAAAAACCCTGTTTCTTCCCACAAAGATAGGCATGAGAACATTGGATATGGAACCATTGGTTTTTCAAGTCTTTTATCTGTTATCTATAACAAAAGATTAGAAAATATCCCTAAAATTTTAGAAACCCCTTACATCGAAGGAAAACCTCCATATAAATATGAAATTGAAATGATTAGAAACAAGTCTTTTGATGAGAAATTGTTTGAAAAAGTTATTAGCCATTAATAACTTTTTCAAAATAGTTTCTTTTTTTTCTTTTTTCTTGTATAATTATAGTGTGATTTTTATGAATATATATGATTTAACTTTAAATAAACTTGAAAACTTTTTTATAGAACATGATGAGAAGAAATATAGAGCTTCTCAGGTTTTTTATTGGTTATATGAAAAGAGAGTTACTTCTTTTTCTGAAATGACTAATTTAAGTAAAAATTTAATATCATTACTGGAGGATAATTTTAGTTTTTATATTCCTATAATTGTTAAAGAAGAACATGATAAAGATGTAAGTAAATTTCTTTTTAAACTTAGTGATAACGAACATATCGAAAGTGTTTTAATGTATCATGACTATGGAATTAGTTTATGCATATCTTCTCAAGTTGGCTGTAATATGTCTTGTGCCTTTTGTGAAAGTGGAAGAAGAAAAAAAGTAAGAAATTTAACTCCAAGTGAGATGCTACTTCAAATTATTGAAATAGAAAAAAGAATATCTAAAAGAATATCTCATGTTGTTATAATGGGAATCGGAGAACCTTTTGACAATTACGACAACTTAGTTTCCTTTATAGATAATGCTAACAATCATAAAGGACTTTGCATAGGTTCTAGACATATAACTGTCTCTACTTGTGGAATAGTACCTAAAATACGTGAATTTTCTAATCTTCCATACCAAGTTAATCTTGCCATTAGTTTACACGCTTCAAATGATGAACTTAGATCTAAATTAATGCCTATTAACAAAGTTTATCCTTTAAATGAGTTAATGGATTCTATAAGAGATTATCTCTCTAAAACTGGAAGAAGAGTTACTTTTGAATATATCTTACTCGCAGGAATTAACGATTCTAAAAAAGATGCCCTTGCTTTATGTAAATTAATCAAAGGAATGAATGCTTATATTAATTTAATACCATACAACGAAAATCCTATGTTTGACTTTAAAAGACCTAAAAATGATAAAATAATGGAATTTTATGATATAATAAAAAAAGAAAAGATAAACGTAACTGTAAGAAGAGAATTTGGTAAAAAAATATCCGCTGCATGTGGACAATTAAGATCAAAAAAGGAGGAATAAGATGGAAACATTCTATTTAACTGATACAGGTATAGTAAGAGATCATAATGAAGATAGTGTAATAATTATAAAGAATAGTGATGATTCTATTTTAATGGCTGTTGCAGACGGAATGGGTGGTCATAAAGCCGGAGAAGTTGCATCATCACTTGCAATAAGTTATTTAAGTAATAGATTTATGGAAAGCTTTTTCAAAATGAATAAAGCTGGAGCTGTTGAATGGATTAAGACTTGTGTTAATGAAATAAATGGTCAAATATTCAAATATACTGAAGAAAACCCAGAAAGTAAAGGAATGGGAACCACTTTAGTTATGGCTATTATAACAGATGAATACATTCTATTTGGAAACATTGGAGATTCATCTGGATATGTAATGAAAGATAACAAACTTCATAAAGTAACTCACGATCACACTTTAGTAAACTTACTTCTTGCTGCTGGAGAGCTTACTCAGGAAGAAGCAAAAAATCATCCAAAGAAAAATATCCTTATGAATGCCCTAGGTATAAACGATCCAATAGAAATAGATGTATTTGATTGTAATATGGATATTGATGAAATTCTTCTTTGTTCAGATGGACTTACTACAATGTTAACAGACGATATAATAGAAAAAGTTCTTCTAGAAGATATTTCAGTTTCAGAACAAGTTGTCAAACTAATAAAAAAAGCTAATAACAGGGGAGGAAATGATAACATCTCAGTTGCATGTTTAAAAAGGAATAATGAAGGGAGTGATTCCAAGTGATAGTAAAGGGGCAAAAAGTTAATTCAAGATATGAAATAATTAAAACTATTGGTGAAGGTGGAATGGCAAATGTTTATCTAGCAAGAGATACTATTCTAGATAGAAATGTTGCAATAAAAGTGCTTCGTGGAGATTTAGCATCAGACGAAAAATTTGTTAGACGTTTTCAAAGAGAAGCCTTATCAGCATCTAGCTTATCTCATCCAAACATTGTAGAAATTTATGATGTAGGAGAAGACGACGGAGACTATTATATAGTAATGGAGTATGTTGAAGGCAAAAACCTAAAACAACTACTCAAAAAAAGAGAAAAACTAACTGCAGCAGAAGTCGTAGATATAATGCTACAAATAACAAGTGCTATGGGAATAGCACATGACAGTCTTATAATACATAGAGATCTTAAACCTCAAAATATCTTAATTAAAGACGATGGAGAGATAAAAATTACAGACTTTGGTATAGCAATGGCTCTTAATGCCACTCAGCTTACTCAAACAAATTCTGCTATGGGTTCAGTCCATTACTTTCCACCAGAACAAGCTAATGGAAAAGGTTCTACCCTAAAAAGTGATGTTTATTCTCTAGGAATCATGATGTATGAACTTCTTACCGGAGTACTCCCTTTCAGAGGAGATAATGCCGTTGAAATAGCGCTAAAACACCTAAAAGAACCAATCCCATCTATAAGAACAGAACTACCAGAACTTCCTCAAAGTATAGAAAACATAATAATTAAAGCAACTGCAAAAAATCCAAAAAACAGATATGCCAATGCAAGTGAAATGCATGACGATTTAATGACTGCACTTAATAAAGAAAGAATAAATGAACCCCCAATAGTACTTAAATACGACGAAGGTCTTGAAGACGAACCCGTTATAGTTGATAAACAAATGGCAGATGAAGGAATAGTTCGTGAAATAAAAGATGATGGAAAACCAAAAAATAAAAAAGTAATAATACTAGCTTCCGTACTAGGAGGATTAATAGTTATTACCTTATTTGCACTTCTTATCCTACCAATGATAACAAAAGTCCCAGAAGTAACTATCCCAGACGTTTCTAATCTTACTGTCGAAGAAGCTACTAAAAAACTTGAAAAGTCTAAACTAACAGTAAGCGCTAGAACAATCGAAGAAGCATCAGATAAGATAGATAAAGGTAAAGTAATTGAAACAAATCCTAAAATAGGAAAAAATGTCAAAGAAGGTACAGAAGTCACCCTAACAGTATCCAAAGGAATTAGTAAAATAAAAATCGAAGATTACTCTGGAGAAAACTACATAAAAATAGAAACTCAGCTAGAACTTAAAGGATTAAAAGTAAACATCGAGAAAAAAGACACTAATACTCAAATAAGTGAAAGCGAAGAACAAAACATAATAGGACAATCAATCGATCCAGGAAAAGAAGTAGATAAAGGTACTGAAATAATACTTTATATACCAAACATCAAAAAATATTACCCAGACATGGTAAGCGAAGGTTGGACCCTTAGAGAAGCAAGAAACTGGGCTTCTGACAACAATATAAAACTAACAATCAAATACGAAGAAACAGATAAATACGATAAAGATTTAGTCATAAAACAATCAAAATCATCCGGAGATGAATTAATAAGCGGACAAACACTCACTTTAACCATCTCAAAAGAAAAAACACAAGACCAAACAACCAAAGATGATGAAGATAATCAAGATGACGAAAACAAAGATAGTGAATGAGGATAATATGAAAGGTCAAATTATAAAAATAATAAGTAATGATTATTTTGTCTCTTATCAAGACAAAGAATATATATGTAAAGCAAGAGGAAAATTAAGAAACAAAAATCTCACTTTAAAAGTCGGAGATTATTGCATCTTTAACGAAAAAGAACAAGTAATCGAAGAAATTTGTAAAAGAAGAAACTCACTAGAAAGACCAAGTGTAAGTAATATAGATCAGGCTTTTATAATAACCAGTTTAAAAAGTCCTGATCTTTCTACTAATTTACTAGATAAATTACTTGTTATATGTCATATAAACAACATAGAACCAGTTATATGCCTAACAAAAAAAGACTTACTTCCAAAAAACGAATATAAAGAAATAAAAAAAATAATTAAATATTATAAACACCTAGGATATAAAGTTCTATATAACAATCAATTATATAGAATAAAAAAATGTTTCAAGAATAAAACCACTGTTTTCACAGGACAAACAGGAGCAGGGAAAAGTACCCTGTTAAATAAACTAGATAAAAACCTAAACTTCGAAACCAATGAAATATCAAAAGCCCTAGGAAGAGGAAAACATACAACAAGATATGTAACACTTGTTAACTTAGCAAAAGGAAAAGTACTAGATACCCCAGGATTCTCAGCACTTGATTTATCTCTATATAATGATGAAGAAATAAAAAAATCCTTCATAGAATTCTCTAAATACAAGTGTCCCTATAAAGACTGTTTTCATCTAAAAGAAAAAGAATGTGAAGTAAAAACACAAGTAGGAAAAAAAATAATCAAATCAAGATACGATAACTATAAAAAGTTTATAGAAAAGAGGTAAAACATGAAAGAAGTTTCAACATCATTTTTAAAAAAAGGTTCATATGACGAATATATAAAAATGTTAAATAACTCTAAAACAGACTATATTCATTTTGACGTAATGGATGGTATTTTTGTAGATAATACCAATCTAAATAATAATAACTTAATAAAATATATAGACATGTCAAATAAAAAAAATGACGTTCATCTAATGGTAAACAATCCATTAAAGTATATAGATTCCTTAATAGGACATAAAGTAGAGTACATAACTATTCATAAAGAAATAGATAATTATTTAGAAATGATTAACAAAATAAAAGCAAATGGCATAAAAGCAGGACTTGCTATAAATCCAGAGACAAAAATCGAAGATATAACCAATGTCTTAAAAGATATATCCTTAGTCCTAGTAATGGGAGTACACCCAGGAAGAAGTGGACAAAAATATATAGAAGAAACAACAAATAAAATAAACAAATTATATGACCTAAAAAAAGAAAACAATTATAATTATAAAATAAGTGTAGATGGCGGAGTAAATGAAAAGGTAATTAATAACCTAAAAAATACCGATATAATAGTTAGTGCTTCTTGCATCTTAGATGATTTAAATAATATAGAGATTTTACATAACATTTAAAGCATCAATAAAAAAACTTAAGATTTTTCTTAAGCTTTTTATTTGTCTTTCTTTTTTATCATACTTTTTAAATCAATATTACTTCCCTCGATTGCTCTTAGGACTTCAATAGGTAAGGCAAATATAATAGTGTTAGATTGATCAGATGATATATCATTAATTGTAGATAACGTTCTTAAATGAAGAGCACCGTTTGCACTTGACATAGTTTCTGCTGCTAATGCTAAGTTTTTAGAGGCCTCAACTTCTCCAATTGATTTAGTTATAACAGCTTGTTTTTCTCTTTCGGCTTCAGCAACTCTTGCAATAACTCTTTTCATTTCTACAGGTAATGACACATCTTTTAGTTCAACATTCTCAACTTTAATTCCCCAAGGATCAGTTGCTTTATCTATAATATTACAAATCTCTGTTGAAAGCTTATCTCTTTCACTTAAAAGTTCATCAAGCGATACAGATCCTACAACATTTCTCATTGTTGTTTGAGCAAGTTGTGATACAGCATAAAAGAAATTCTCAACCTCAAGAATACTCTTCGCAGCATCAAATACCTTATAATAAATAACAGCATTAATCTTCACAGAAACATTATCCTTTGTAATAGCATCCTGCTCAGGAACATCTACAGCCTTTGTTCTTATATCAACCTTTTTATAAGACTGAAAAATAGGAATTACAAGTCTCCATCCAGGTTCCATTATTTTAGAAAACTTACCAAGTGAAAACTTAATACCTCTTTCATATTGATTTATTTGCTTAATCCCAGAGAGTAAAACAAATATAATGATAAAAATTATAACTAATAGTCCAATACTCATGACACTTCCTCCTTTAGTTAATTATATCACTATTTTTCTAAAAAATATAAAAAAAACTCCTATTGTATGATAAAATTATCTAAAAGGAGGTATTTGTATGTACACACCACTTTACATAAAAACCGATTATAGCCTATTATCAAGTCTAATCAAAATAGATGATTTAATAGATAATTTAAAGAAAAAAAACATTTCCTCATGTGCTATAGTGGATGATAACCTATATGGTACTATGGAAGTTACTCGCAAATTTAAAAATGCTGGTATAAAACCATTAATAGGACTCGATCTTAACAAATATATCTTACTAGCCAAAACTAGTGAAGGTTATTATAACTTAGTAAAAATAGAAACCTTAAAAAACAAAGAAACCCTATCAAAAGAAGATATAATAAACCTATCAAAAGACCTAGTTTTAATCTGCTTCGATATAGATACCTATAACGAATATAATACTTACTTTCCCGATACCTTTATAGGAGTCTCTAATAAAATAGAAGAAGATAAATACAGAGAATATAATACCGTCTTCATAAACAAAACCCTATACTTAGAAAAAGCTCTGTATAAATACTTACCCTATATCTTTATGATAAGAGATGGAAAAACAATCAGCGATAAAATAGAATTCATCTATCAAGACAATTACTTATTTACTCATGAAGAAGTCCTTTCAAGAGTTAGCAATAAGTCTATTACCAATACTAATAAAATAGCAAATATGTGTAACTATTCCTTTAAAAAAGAACTATTCATGCCCAAGTATGATGTCCCTAACTCTAAAGAATTTCTATGTAATCTTAGTAAAAAAGGTCTTATAAGAAGATTAAATGGCAACGTAAGCAAAACATATCTAGAAAGACTTAAATATGAACTTGATATTATATTAAAAATGCATTTTGAAGATTATTTTCTAGTAGTATATGACTATATAAAATATGCTAAACAAAACGATATCTTAGTAGGACCAGGAAGAGGATCAGCCGCAGGATCTCTTGTTTCTTATTGCCTAGGAATTACTGACGTAGATCCTATAAAATATAACCTTTTATTCGAAAGATTCCTAAATCCCGAAAGAGTAACAATGCCCGATATAGATACAGATTTCCCCGATACAAAAAGAGGACAAGTAATAGAGTACGTAAAAGAAAAATATGGAAAAGATAACGTCGCAGGTATTATTACCTTTGGAACCCTCGGAGGAAGAGCCTCAGTAAGAGATGTTGGAAGAGTTCTAAACATATCACCTCGGTATATAGATATAATCTGTAAAAAAATCCCCTTCAAAGGTACTTTAAAAGAACTTAAACACAGTGATAAAGAAGTAAACACAATGATTGAAAATGATGACAAATTAAAACTTTTATATAATATAGTGAACCTAATCGAAGGTAATAAAAGACATACAAGTATCCATGCCGCAGGTATTGTCATAAGTTATAAACCACTTTACGAAGTCTTACCAATAAAACAAAGCGATGAAATAAACCTAACAGAATATACCATGGACTACCTAGAAGAACTAGGACTTATAAAAATGGACTTCTTAGGAATAAAAAACCTATCCATAATAGATAACGTCATAAAAGATATAGAAACAAACGTAGGAAAAAAACTAGACATCAACAAAATTCCCCTAGATGACAAAAACGTAATTGATTTATTTAAAAAAGGAGAAACTACTGGTATATTCCAGTTCGAATCAGATGGAATGAGAAGATTTCTAAAAGACTTAAAACCAGATAGTTTCATAGATCTTTGTAATGCCATAGCACTCTTTAGACCAGGTCCTGCCAAAAACATTCCCTCCTTCATAAAAAGAAAAGAAGGTAAAGAAAAAATAACCTATTTAGATAAAGATTTAAAAGAAATACTCGAAGAAACATATGGAATAATAGTCTATCAAGAACAAATCATGTTAATTGCAAGAAAATACGCAGGGTACACCTTAGCAGAAGCCGATCTCTTAAGACGTGCAATGAGTAAGAAAAAGTACGATATTCTAAAAGGAGAAGAAAAAAAATTCATAGAAAAGTCTCTAAAAAACAATAAAACCAAAGAAAAAGCAAAAGAACTATTCAATCTAATACTTGCCTTCGCAGGATATGGTTTTAACAAAAGTCACTCAGTATCCTATTCCATAGTAGCATATAAAATGGCTTATTTAAAATACTACTTTCCAAAAGAGTTTTATGCCAACTTATTATCAAGTGTCATAGGAAGTGAAGAAAAAACAAAAGAATACCTAAACGAAGTAAAAAAACTAGGTATCAAAGTCCTAGCACCAGACATAAATCTAAGTAAAGAAGATAAATTCACATTCAAAGAAAACACAATTATATATCCCTTCGGAGGAATAAGAAATGTCGGCAGTATTATATCAAATTACATTGTAGAAAAAAGAAATACCCCTTATAAAGATATATATGACTTTCTAAAAAGAACCTATCCAAAAACAAACAATAGAAAAATACTTGAATCCCTAATATATGCCCACGTTTTTGATAGTTTCTATAACATAAACACCTTAATATCTAATTTAGATAACATCTTAAACTACGTAGAACTTTCAATAGGACTAGATGACGATGCATTAGCAAAACCAGAAATAGAACTAAAACCAGAACTATCAGACGAAGAAATCTTAAACAAAGAAAAAGAAATATTTGGCTTTTACTTAACTAGTCATAAAACTGAAAAATATAAATTAAACAGTACCAATATAACAAATGTAAAAGATATAAAAACCTCCCTAAACAAAAAAATAAGTGTTATAGTCATGATAGATAAAAAGAAAGAAATCATAACCAAAAAAAGCGAAGTTATGTGCTTTGTAACAGTATCAGATAACACAGGAGATACAACTTTAGTCATGTTCCCTGATCTATACAAACAACTAAACAATCTAAAGAAAAACGAAATAATTAAAGTAAATGGAAAAGTCGAAAGAAGACTTAATGAATACCAAATTATATGTAACGAAGTAATTAAGGTAAGTGATTAAAAAACTTATCTTTTTATTTTTTTAACTTTTTTATCAAAAAACTAAGGAAAAAGTCCTCCATGTTGGTAATTATATATATGAGGAGGATAAAATGAATAAGAATTATGACTATGTGTTACAACTTAATAATAATGATTGTGCAGTAGCAAGTATAATGACTGTGCTTATGTATTACAAAATAAAACCCTCTAGGGAGAAAATAATAAGTAATATGAAGAAGAAACACGGAGGTTATACAGCATATGATCTAATAAAAGTAAGTAAATCATATGGAATAGATAGCTATGGTATAAAAACTGATATAAATAATCTTTCAAAATTACCTGCTATTGCCCACACTATAAAAGGAAAAAACATGTTTCACTTTATAGTTATACTAGCACAAGATAAAAAGAAAAAACTCTTAAAAGTAATGGATCCAGAAGATGGAATCAAAATAATGTCTTATGATGAATTTAATGAAATAAGTACTAATATCTTTTTATTATTTAATAAAACCAATAAAACAAAACAAGAAAAACCTCTAAAACAGTATATATTAAAAATAATAAAATCAAATAAAAAAAACATCACAAAGACAGTAATATTATCAGTTGTAACAGTTATCTTATCTTTAATTTTTAATTATTATTTAAAACTAGCATTAATTTATAATAAAAAAATTAATCTATTATTTATTATATGTATTATATATTTATCACTTGCTCTTTTTAAAAATATTTTAACTTATATAAAAGATAGATTAATGATAAAACTTAACTTAAAAATAGATAAAGACATAACAAACAAAGTCATAAATCATATTCTAAATCTTCCTTACAAGTACTTCATCCAAAAACAGTCTGGAGAATTAATGACAGTAGTAGAAGATATAGAAATCTTTAAAGAAATAATAACAAAAGTTTTTATATTATCACTAGTAGACTTAATTCTTATACTTGTAGTAATTATTTATACTTGCATTCTAAATATTTACGTTGGTCTATTTATTTTCTTAATGGTAGTAATAATACTTATAATAACAAAAAATTATCAATACAAACTAAACGATTCATTTGTTAAATATAAGACCCATAAAATAAGTTATACATCCTTACTTATTTCTAATATAAAAGCATTTGAAACCATAAAAAACTTAAACATAAGTAAAAAAATATCAAATAACTTAAACAAAAAATATGCAGATGTCTTAACTCAAAACAAAATATATAACAAGACTAATGCAGTCTATAATTTTATTATTTCTTTACTAGAAGATACGTTTTATATTTTGCTTATCTTTATTTCATTATTCATAATGCATATGTTAAAAATGGAATTATTTGATATTATACTGTTTTCAAGCTTCTTTTATTTAACCATGGGACTTTTAGATAATATAATGGAAAGTATAGTACTTTATAAAGTTTATCAAACCTCTACCGACAGAGTACTTGATCTTCTAGAAGTACAACCAGAAAAGTTTAACAAAACAAACTATTCTGAAATAAAAAGTATTGTGTTTGAAAATGTTACATACGAAAATGATAATAAAGTCATTTTAAATAACATAAATTGTAACTTCAACAAAGGAGAAACAATCTATTTAACAGGACAATCTGGAATAGGAAAATCAACCATGATGAAGTTGTTATTAAAGTATTACTCCCAAAAAGAAGGAAAAATTCTAATAGACAATGTAAATCATAAAGACTTAGATTTATCCTTTATTAGAAACAATATAACATACATAAGTCAAAATGAAGAGCTGTTTCAAGGCACTATGCTAGATAATTTTAAACTAGTAACAAGTGATCAAAATAAAATAAATGAAGTATGTAAACTTTCTTTATTAAATGAATTCTTATCTAAAAACAAAACCAATCTTAACTACTTCATAGAAGAAGATGGTATGAATCTAAGCGGGGGAGAGCGAAAAAAAATAATTCTAGCAAGAGGACTATTACATTTAAAAAATGTCCTTATCTTGGATGAAGTATTTAATGAAATTTCTATTTCAGAAGAGAGAAAAATCTTAAAAAATATAATAAATAAATATAACGAAAAAATAATAATAATGATATCACATAGAAATAGTAATAAAGATCTGTTTACTAAAAAATATAATTTTAAGGGGGATGGTACATTATATGAAGTTAAGTGATAAAGAATTAAAAAACATAGAAGGTGGAGTATCTCTTTGGGCAATACTAGGAGGAATAGCTGGTATAATTTTTGGAGTAGGAGCGCTTGATGGTTATGTTAGACCAATCAAATGTCGTAAGTAAATTAACTCTAGAAGAATCTAAAGAAGTAATAGGGGGAGCCAAATTTTCAGGATCAGTCATAAATGCCTTCACTTCAGCTTTTAAGGTTCTATATGGCTTCGGCCAAGAATTTGGTTCTGCTATACGTAGAATAAGAAGAAAAAAATTATGCACTTTATCAAGAGATTAAACAAGAAAAAAGCATTAAAAATAGTTTTTGCAGTCATTTCATTACCAATCGTTATAAAAATATTATATTTTATAAATATTCTAGGAATAGCATTTGGCTCTTATCTAAGAGAAATTTCAAACTGTATATAAGATTAGCATAAGCTAGTCTTTTTTTAAAAGGGAAAACATACTTTTTAGTAAAGGAGAGTTTATGTTTAAAGAACTAAGAGATATCGTTTATGATAACAATTTTAGAGTCATACTAGAAGACGGAAAATTAAGTATAAAATCATTTAAAGAAGTCCTAGTCTTCGAAGATGATAGAATTCTTATAAATACTAGCAACGGCTACATAAACATAAAAGGCAATGATTTAAGAGTAACAAAACTAGAAAATCATGAAATAATGATTCTAGGAAAAATAAAAACTATTGAATTTTAGGTGATAAAATGATTAATTATTTTTGGGCTGAGATAAAAGGAAAAAACACAAGAAGATTCCTAACACAAATACTTAAACTAGATATAAATATATTAGAGATTAAATATCAAAAAAACAGTATCCTTATAAAAATATCCTATAGCGATTATCAAAAAATAAAAAAAATAAAGACAACTTATCAAATAAATATAATAAAGACATGCGGTAAGAAAAAGTACTTAATGGATTTAAAAAAATACAAAATATCTCTAATTACTTTTATTATTAGTGTTTTTTTTCTATGCTTTATTTCCCATTTTATTTTATTTATAAATATAGATACCAATAGCGATTCCCTAAAAAAAATAATTTCTAATAACTTAGAAAAAGAAAAAATTACTCTTTACTCTCTAAAAAAAAGCTATAAATCCCTAAATAAAATTGGTCTTAATATAAAAAACAATAACAAAGACAAAATAGAATGGATCGAACTAGATCAAAAAGGAGTTTTACTAAATGTTAAAGTAATAGAAAGAATTGATCACATAAAAAATGACAAAAACGATTATAAAGATATAGTCGCAGAAAAAAACGGTTATATAAGAAAAATTGAGTCAAGACGCGGTCAAGTTCAAAAAAATACTTATGACTACGTAAAAAAAGGCGATGTAATTATAAGTGGAAACATAATAAGAAACGAAAACGTAGTCTCTAAAGTAAGAGCAAGCGGAAAAGTCTATGCAGAAGTATGGTATATAGTAAAAGTAAACGATAGTTTAAATCACAAAGAACTAATCCCAAAAGACAAAGGAAATCTAAGCCTTGTTTTAAACACCAATAACAAAGAAATAACCTTATTTAAACTAAGAAAAAACATACAAAGTAATAAAACAAGTAATCTCTTTAAAAACGATTTATTAAGTATAAAACTAAAACAAGAAAAAAAATACACAACCAAGTCCAAAAAATACACCAGTAATGATCTAAAAAATTTACTAGAAGTCCGTGCTAAAAAAGGTATTTTAGATACTTTAGAAAAAGATGAATATATAATTAAACAAAAAACTTTGAAAAAGTATATTAAAAATGGTAAAATGTATATAGAAGTTTTTTTCAAAACTTATGAGGATATCTCTAAAGAAGAAGATTTAAAGAATATAGAAGAAGAGGACTAGTTATATGATCGAAGGACTAAAATCTCAAATATTATCATTACTTGGTTTTTCTTGGCCAATGATAGCAATCGCTATAATAATCGCAGTCTTACTAAGAGTAACATATTTATTCACAAACAAAGAAAAACTCGTATTACATGATGAACTATTTAAATTATGCTTTATAATTTATATACTTTGTTTATTTTATGCCGTTACTTTTCAAGATGTAAGCTGGTCATCTCATAATTATATCCCCTTCAAAGAAATATTTAGATATGACTTCGGTAGTGGTCTTTTCTATAAAAATATATTTGGTAACGTTTTATTATTCTTACCATACGGTGTATTTATAGGAAAATATATCAAAGTAAAAAGCCCTTTTATAGTATCCATAATCGCTTTTATAACATCTCTTTCCATAGAAGTTGTTCAGTTTCTAATAGGAAGAGTATTTGATGTAGATGATATAATACTTAACGTACTAGGATGCTTACTAGGCTTTGGTCTTTATAAAATATGCAAAAGAGAAGTAGATAAATTACCTAACTTCTTTCATAAAGATATATTCTGGGATATAGTATCAATATTAGTATTAGGAGGTTTAGTATGGTTTTTAATTCCTTAAACAAGTATAAAATATATAACACAACTAACTATTCTTTAAACAAAGAAATAAAAGAAGTAAAAAAATATATTAACAAATGTCTAAAACTTGAACATGTCAAAAATGCTTATTTTAATATAATCTTAACAGACAACAACCAAATACATGAAATAAATAAAAAGTATAGAAATAAAGACAGCATAACAGATGTTATAAGTTTTGCCCTAGAAGATGAAAAAAATGAAGAATTCTTCCTAAAAAAAAGAGTACTCGGAGATATTTATATTTCAGTAGACAAAGCAAAATCACAAAGCAAAGAATATGGTCATTCCTTAACACGCGAACTATCATTTCTAAGCGTTCACGGTTTATTACATTTACTAGGATATGATCATATGAAAAAAGAAGACGAAAAGATTATGTTTAAAAAACAGGAGATGGTATTAGATGAATAAAGATAAAGAAATGTTTGAAAAAAATAGAAAAAGTCTAAAAAGATTTACTAAATCATTTGGGTACGCTAAAGAAGGTATAAGATATGCCTTTTATCACGAACAAAATATTATAGTAATGTTCACCATGGGAATACTAGCAATCATCCTAGGACTAATACTTAATATAAGTTACCTAGAAAGACTAGTTATTATTCTTTTAATAGGACAAATACTGGCCCTAGAACTAATTAATACCGCAATCGAGGCAGTTGTTAATCTTCATGATGGAGATAAAAAAAGCAAATACGGAAAAGTTGCAAAAGACTGTGCAAGTGGTGCCGTTGCAGTAGCATCTATATTTGCCTTCATAGTAGGACTAATCGTGTTTATACCACGTATAATAAGTTTATTTTAAGGAGTAAGTTATGGAAAACAAATTAATAGAAAATCTAAAAAAATCGTATGCCCCATATTCTAAGTTTCGTGTTAGTGCAATACTAGTTACAAAAGATGGAAAAGAATATACCGGTGTAAATATAGAAAACGCATCTTACGGTGCCACCATATGTGCCGAAAGAGTAGCAATTACTAAAGCCATAAGCGAAGGACAGTCTCCAAGTAACTTTAAAGAAATCCATATCATGTGTGATAGTAAAGAATTCGCCATGCCATGCTTTATATGTAGACAAGTATTTGTAGAATTTTTTAACCAAAATACCCTTATTTATGTTTACAACAATCAAAAAGAAAAGAAAATATATCAAATGGATCAAATATGTCCATATCCTTTTTCAAAGGAGGATTTAAAGTGAAAAGTGGATTTGTAAGTATAGTAGGACGTCCAAATGTAGGAAAATCCACACTACTAAACAAAATAATGAACAAAAAAATTGCTATTACATCAGATAAAGTCGGTACAACAAGAAATAATATATATGGTATTTACAACGATGAAGATACACAAATAATATTTATAGATACCCCAGGAATAGGTAAAGCAGTAGATAAGCTAGGAGAAGCCCTAAATAAAAAAGCATATTTATCATTTGAAAACGATCTAGTTTTATTTCTAGTAGATATATCAAGTGGTTTCGGTAAAGGTGATGAAAAAATCCTAGAAAGATTAAAACACGAAAACAAAGACGTTATACTCGTTTTAAATAAAGTAGATAAAATCAAAAAAGAAAATCTAATAAAAGAAATAATAAAACTAAAAGATCTATATGATTTCAAAGACATAGTACCAGTCTCAGGACTTAAAGGAAATAACACAGAAGAATTAATAAAAGTAATAAAAACCCATCTAAAAGATGATATAAAATATTTCGAAGATGATACTATAACAAACATTGACGAAAACTTCATGATCGGAGAAATAATAAGAGAAAAAGTTCTCAATCTAACAAAAGAAGAAGTTCCACATTCAGTTACATGTCTAGTAGAAAATATTCGCTTCAAAAGAAAAACAGCCTATATAAACGCCCTAATAATAGTAGATAGAAAAAATCTAAAAAAAATTATAATTGGCAAAAACGGTACAATGCTAAAAAAAATAGGAATGCTTGCTAGATACGATCTAGAAGAATACTTAGACATGAAAGTTTATCTAGAATTATACGTAAAAACAATAGAAAACTGGAAAAATAAAGAAGAAATGTTTGATTTATTACGAATTACTGAAAAAGATTTATAAAAAAGTATCACTATATATATAGGTGATAAAATGGAAAATAAAATTTGGGACCTATTCAAATTAACAGGAGATATAAAATATTATATGTTGTATAAAGAAATGGAGATAGTAAATAAAAGTGCAAACAATCAAGATAAAGGGAATAGTGATAAATGATACTAACTATAGTGAATCTAGTAAAATACTTAATATAATTACTCCTGAAAAAGGAATAATAAGCGTTATATCTAAAGGTTGTAGAAATTATAAATCAAAACTTCGTTCAGCATCCTGCAAACTAACATATGGAATATTTTATTTAAATTACAAAGAAAACACACTTTCAACCTTACTAGAAGTAGATATAATAAATGACTTCAAAAACATAAAAACTGATTTAAAAAAAATAGGATACGCTACTTATTTAGTAGATTTAGCCTCTCAAGTTACTAAACAAAACAATAATTCACAAGAAATATTTAATATCTTAGAAGCGACACTCATAAAAATAGAAAACAACCTAGATCCTAGTCTTATTACCAACATAGCAGAGCTTAAATACCTATCATTTCTAGGAGTTAAGCCCATTCTCGATAGATGTAGCATATGTGGAAGCACAAAAGATATAATAACAATAAATAGTGATGCCGGAGGATATATTTGTAAAAACTGTTACACAAACGAATACATCGCAGATCAAAAAACAATAAAACTACTTAGAATGTTCGATCTAGTAGATATTTCCAAAATAAAAGAACTTAATATAAGAGACAAAAACAAAATAGAAATAAGCAAATTTTTAGAAGACTATTACACAGAATATACTGGTTTATATCTAAAATCAAAGAATTTTTTAAACCAAATCAAGTAAAATATAAAAAACTCCTTGTATTTTATATAAATATAGTGTATAATTTATAAAGCAATGACTTCTAGTCAAGTAGATAAAAAAAGGAGTGATAATATGGCAGTTCCTGCAAGAAAAGTTTCAAAAACTAGTCAAAGAACTCGTAGAGCACATATGGCTTTAACAGCTAAGAATACTACTGTTTGCCCTAATTGTGGTGCTACTATTAAATCTCATAGAGTTTGTAAAGAATGTGGTTATTATAAGAACACTCAAGTTATAAAAGATCAACCAGAAGAAGTACAAACAAAGGCTAAAAAAAGCAAAAAAGAAACTAAAAAAGAAGAAAAGTAATAACGTTAAATCAAAATGAAGTGCACAAATAAGTGCATAACAGCAAAAAAGTGCAAT
>CAVFIB010000011.1:0-19374 GCA_963622385.1 Bacteroidaceae bacterium
ATCGAGGTATCATTTCTAATAATGATAAGGTATCATTTTAAAAAAGGATTAACAATTTTAGACAATTCTCTTGACAAATTGTCAAAAGAATAGTATCCTTTTAGATAGTTCAAATTTGTGAGGTGATTAACATGTCTTCAGAGAAAAAGATTTTCTTAACTCAAGAAGGATATGATGAAATAAAAGAAGAATTAAATTATTTAATTAATACTAAGAGACCTGAAAACATTATTGCAATCAAAGAAGCAAGAGCTTTAGGGGATCTTTCCGAAAATGCAGATTATGATGCTGCTAGAAACGAACAAGCTGAAATAGAAGCCAGAATCAAAAAACTAGAAGCTATTATGGACAATGTTCAAATTATAGAAGAAGTATCTACTGATTCTGTAGGACTTGGTAATACTGTTAAGATTTCATACGTTGATGATGAAGATGATTTAGATGAATACAAAATTGTTGGTAGTCAAGAAGCAGATCCTTTTGAAAGTAAAATCTCAAATGAATCTCCTATTGCAAAAGCTTTGATGGGTCACAAAGTAGGAGACGTTGTATCTGTTGAAAGTCCTAATGGCAGTTATGATGTAAAGATTATTGATATAGCATAAGAACTAGAAATAGTTCTTTTTCTTGAATAGGTTGGTGAAGGATATGGAAGAATTTAATAAAAAAGATGTTATTACTATGAAATTGCTTCATTATTTTATAACTGAAAGAGGTTATAGTCCTGTTGTTCTTCATGGTGCTCAAAATGAAATATGGCTTGAAAATATGAATAGCGATTATAAAATTGTTAGAATTGTCTCAGGTTATATTCATAATAACGAACAATTAAATTTTGATGTTTTTAAGACAAAAAAAATAGTAAAAAATATAAAAAGAAAAACACTTAATATAAGTATGCCTGTTCTTAGTATATTCATTGATTTAGGAGATAACGTTGAACTTGGTCATGAAAAAGGTATTGATTTTGTATCTCTTAACAATATAAAAGATATAAAGAAATATGATTTTTTATATGAATATTTCCCAGACATCGATAAAAAACTCAAATTTTCTGAAAAAGGAATGAATTTATTTCTAAAGATTACTGAAGATATAAATAAAAAAAATATGGAAGATGCCCGTAGAGTCGAAGAACTTTTCAAACCAAGAGTTCCTATTATGACTTATATATTAATAGCAATAAATGTTTTAATCTTACTAGTAGGAATGATATTCGGTATAAATGAAGGCTTAATTTACTTCTTTGCTAATAACCGTTCTTTAGTCTTAGATGGCGAGTATTATAGACTATTTACTTCAATGTTTCTCCATGCGAATATTTTCCACATAGGATTTAATATGTACGCTTTATATTTGTTAGGATCACAGGCCGAAGGCTTCTTTGGTAAATTTAAGTTCCTAATTATCTATCTATTAAGTGGTCTATCAGGAAGTCTTTTATCAATGCTCCTTAACCAAAGTTCATTCTCACTAGGAGCAAGTGGTGCTATATTTGGTATCCTTGGTGCACTTCTATACTTTGGATTCAACTATAGAGTATATCTAGGAAATACATTACTAAAAGAAATAGTTCCAGTTATTTTAATTAACCTAGTATTTGGTTTTTATCTTAGTGGTGTAGATAACTTTGCTCACATCGGAGGACTAGTCGGAGGTCTTGTTACCGCTATGGCAGTAGGATTCAATACTAAATCTAATAAAAATGATAGAATTAATGGTATTATTATTACCTGTTTATTATTTGCATTCTTAATATTTATGAACTTCTTTTATAAAGGAATATAAAACTCATTTTAGGAGTTTTTTTTCTTTTTATTTTATGTTATACTTTTATAGTAGGAGTATGGTTATGGATAAGTTTTTAAATGTTAAAATAGTTTTTATTGATATAGATGGTACTCTCGTAAATAATAGAAAAAGAGTTACTTTAAAGACTAGAAAAGCCATAAGAGGACTTGTTTGTCGTGGTATTTATGTCGTTTTAACAACAGGAAGAAATGCCCTTCATACTATTGATAAATCTAGAAGAGCCCTAGCATCAAGTATTATCATATCCTCGAATGGTTCTGAAATCTATGATTATAAAACTAAAAAAACTATTTATATCGATGAAATAGATAATGATAAGATCCTAGAAATATGGAGATTTTGCAACTTAAACAAAGTCGGAGTTCTTATTAATTCCTTAGATGGAAAATATATAAATAAATATCTAATAGGAAAAGACAAAGAAAACAGTATCTTAATAACAAACGAAAAAGAATTAAAAAAGATAACCATATCTCAAGTGGTACTTATCTCTAATAACCTAGAAAACATGATGAAAACAAAAGAATTTATTAATAAAATAGGCCTTTGTATTACTAGTTACTCAGAAAGTTTTCTAGATAATACCATTTCTGATAGATATAGACTTGATATCAATAATAAAGGAGTCTCAAAAGGAAAAGCAATAAAAATACTTCTTAACGAACTTAATATTAAAAAAGAAGAAAGTCTTTGCTTTGGAGATTATTATAATGATATAGATATGTTTATGGAATGTGGTATTAAAGTTGCAATGGGTAATGCCTGTGATGATTTAAAAAAAATAAGTGACTATGTTACTTTATCTAACGAAGAAAATGGAGTAGCAGAGTTTATAAATAAATATTTATAGGAGGAGATTCATTTGGATTTAGTTATTGTTATACTTCTCATAATTGCAGTAGTAGTACTTTATAGAGATGTTAAATTTGTTACTTATTTAATTGGAATACTCGAAATATTCTTTAGAATAATTCACTACATCGGAGATAACTTATCATTTGTTAATATCAATCCTTTTATAAATAAGTATATACCATCTTCATTGTTTTCCATAATATCTAGATATACCCAAGGAATGGTAAGAGATATCTTATGTTGGGTACTCATAATCATATTTATTATGTTTTTAGTATATCTAATAAAATATTTAATAAAAAGGAAGTGATTGCCATGAAACTTAATAAAAAAGCGTTTACTCTTGTCGAAATCTTAGCAGTAGTAGCAATTCTTGCCATCCTAGCAACACTAGTAATTCCAAGCGTTACAAAATATCTTAAAGGAGGTAAAGAAGATTACGATGAAATCTAAAAAAACAACTCATCCTAGTAGCAAAAAATTATTATGCAGAAAACAGAGATAGATTACCAAAAAAAGATGGGAGTATCTCTAGCTATGTTACCTTAAAAGAACTTATCAGCCTAAAATACACTTCAAAAGATTTCATCGATTCAAAAGGTAATAATTGTAACAATGATACTTATGTAACAGCACGGTTAAATCTTGAAAGTGATAATATTGATTATTATGCTTGTATGAAGTGTGGAGAAGAAAAATATTATGATGATGATGATGAAAACTGTAAACTTCTATCAAATACCGAATCTGATCCTGACAATCCAGACAAAACAGTAGATTACAGGATAACTTGTAATGTGGCTGCAGTTAAGGGCACATACTCAACAGCTAAGTTAAGTATTAAAAGTGAAAATTCTGAAGTAACCAAAATTCAATGGAAGAAAGATAGTGAAAAATGGAATACCCTTGACATAACAAATGAATCCAATAAAAAAATCATTATTAAGCAAATCGATGTTAATGATTTAGATGGTTTTGGTAACTATCAGTTTAGAGTAATAAACGCAGCCGAAAAAATAAAAGAGTGCGGTTCATATACTTATCCTGAAACTCCTTCTACTATAACTGCAAAAATATCACATGAAGTATATTTAGTAGAAGATGAAAGTTTAGTCGATAAAAAAGTAGAAGACATAGCACAACGAGGAGTAAAATATGATGGTAACTGGAGTAAAGGTTGGATTTATGTAAAACTTAATTTTGATTCCAACAAATTTAACTCAGTTAAAGCTGGAACTGAAGATTTAATGAAAAATAAGTATTTTTGGATAAAAGACGAAGGAGAGCAGACAGTTGAGGTAAAATATGAAGATAGTAGTGGGAATAGTGGTATTTTTAATATAAACGCTAAACTTGATAGAACCCCACCTAAAATTGAACCAATCTCTAATAGTAGTAATGGAGAATGGACAAAGTATGATGTTACTGTAAAAGTCTCCGCTACAGATCAATTATCAGGTGTTAAAAATATTAACTTTGGAACAGCGGATCATGAAAAAACAACTAACACTTTTGATGGAAAGTATGATTCTTATACTGGTATTGGAACTGAAAAAGCCAGCGCTACTAAGAAATGGAAAGCTACAGATCAAGATATTTCTATGTTCATTAAAGTTGTAGATGCAGCAGGGAATGAAGCTATTACTTGTAATAGTATGCTTAACGGTCAATGCTACACAAATGTAAGACAAGATATTACACCACCTTATATCAATCCTTCTGATATATGGCATTGTGGACGTGGAAAATCTGGGCAAGGATATGATTGTGATAAATATATTTATTATTTCCATGATAATTTATCAGGTGTTTATCAAATGAAACATGGTCATTGTTATAAAGGTTACAGCTGTACTAGTTTTTCTGGAGCTAAAGCAGCACTTGATTCAAAGAAATTAGAAGTAAGAAACTGGCCTGATAGTGGTTGGAGAACGGTTAATTACTGTATGGATGCTGGTTATACTGCTTATATCTATTTTGAAGTTTGGGATAGAGCTGAAAATCATGCTATTTTTGGACCATATACTGATAGTGTTAATTCAGCCGCTTGTGTGAAAACTGCAAAATGTTCATGTGAAGGTTAAAAATAATAAATTAATATTTTGAAAGGACTCTTTATAGAGCCTTTCTTTTTCTAAAAAGGACTTGTTTAAATATTAAAAATAGTATATAATATACCGTATGAAGGAGAGATATAATGAAAAAAGAAAATAATAAAGATAATAATAAAAAAGATAACGTTTTTGAAGAAATAGTTAAAATTGATAAAGATGAATTTGAAAAAGCTATTGATAAAGCTTTCGACAAGAAAAAATCTGAAATTAAAATGGATGGTTTTAGAAAAGGAAAAGTTCCAAAAGATATATATTTTAAAAAAGTAGGAAAAGAAAGTCTATATATGGATGCTTTAGATATTTTATTACCTGACGCTTATGACAAGGTTATGGTAAACTATAAACCTATTATTGAACCAAGTGTAGAAATTAATTCTATTGGAGAAGATGGTGTTGAATTCAAATTTACTATTACTACTATGCCTTCTGTTGAAATTAAAAAATATAAAGGATTTAATCTTGAAAAACCTGTAGTAGAAGTTACTGACGAAGAAGTAGAACACGAAATGGGTCATTTAGTTGAAAGATTTACTGAACTTGTTATTAAAGAAGATGGTGAAGTAGAACTTGGTGATGTTGCAGTAATAGACTTCGAAGGATTCAAAGATGGAGAACCATTCGAGGGTGGAAAAGGAGAAAACTATTCATTAGAAATAGGTTCTGGTACCTTTATTCCTGGATTTGAAGATCAAGTTATTAAAATGAAAAAAGGTGAAGAAAAAGATATTAATGTAACTTTCCCAGAAGATTATCACCAAGAAGACTTAAAAGGTAAACCAGTTACATTCAAAGTTAAAGTTCATGAAATTAAAACAAAACAAGCTAGAGACTTTGATGAAGAATTTTTTGAAGATCTAGGTCTAGAAGGAATTGATTCCGAAGAAAAACTAAAAGAAGAAATAAAAGAAAATATAAAAGTTTCTAAAGAAAGAGAAGCTGAAAATAATTTTGTTGAAGAAGTACTTGCAAAAGTAGCAGAAAACACTACTGTAGATATTCCAGAAGAACTTGTAGAAGATGAAATCAATCATATGATGAAAAACTTTGAAGAACAAGTTAGAATGCAAGGTATGTCTCTTGAAGTTCTTTATGAAATGACTAAATCAAACGAAGAAAAACTTCGTGAACAAATGAAAGAAGAAGCTAACAAACACGTTTTGTATAGAATTATTCTTGAAAAAGTAAAAGAACTTGAAAAGATTAACGTTTCTGATAAAGAAGTTTCCGAAGAGCTTGAAAAACTTGCTAAACAATATAATGTCACAACTGAAGAATTCTTAGAAATGTATGGCGAAAAAGAAATGTTAAAATATGAACTTGAAGTTAAAAAAGTATTAGAACTTCTTGTTAAAGAAAACGAAAAGAAATAGACCTTAAGCTTATACTAAATCTGCACGATGAGCTTGCGTGTGGATTTTTTCTTTAAGTTTATTTAGAAAGGTGTTTTGTATGGAAAGTATTATTTTAATAAAATATGGTGAACTTACTACCAAAAAAGATAATAGAAAAGAATTCATTAATATTCTATCAAAAAATATTAATGAAAAAATAAGTAAATATGATGCTAAAATCGTAAAAGATCGTTCTAGAATGTATATTGTATTTGCTGATAAATATAAAAATCAAATTATTGACGTTCTTAGTAACACATTTGGTATCCATGCGTTTAATATTGTTTATAAAGTTAATACTAATAATGATGCTATTTGTAATGAAGTTTTAAATCGTTTATCAAATATTCCTTTTAAGACTTTTAAAATTGTTACAAAACGTAGAGATAAATCATTTGCTATACCTAGTATGGATTTTAATAGAGTAGTAGCAAGCTTCATTTTAAAAAATATGAAAAATATTTCAGTAGATGTCCATAACCCAGATGTTTACGTTAATATTGAAATAAATAAAGATGACACTTATATTTACTTCAATGAAATAAAAGGTCTCGGAGGATATCCCGTTGGCGTAGCAGGAAAAGGTCTCTTAATGCTTTCTGGAGGAATTGATTCTCCTGTCGCAGGATACTTATCACTAAAACGAGGAGTTAAACTAGAAGCCATTTACTTTGAAGCACTTCCTCATACCAGTTTAAGTGCTAGAGAAAAAGTTATAAACCTTGCAAAAGAACTACGTAAATACTCTTCAAGTTTTAATTTATATGTTGCATCTATTACTGATTTACAAGAAGCAATTTACGAAAAGATTGACTCTACTTATATGATAACTATCCTAAGAAGAATGATGTATCGTATAAGTGAAAAAGTAGCACGCTCCAATAATGATCTCATTTTAATAAATGGTGAATCTATCGGACAAGTTGCTAGTCAAACTCTTACCAGTATGAATGCTATAAATAGTGTTGTCTCTATTCCAGTCATTAGACCAGTCGCATGTTTTGATAAACTAGAAATTATCGATATTGCCAAAAAGATTAATACCTACGAAACAAGTATTCTTCCCTTCGAAGATTGTTGTACTATTTTTGTACCTCGTCATCCAGTTATTAATCCAAGAATTGACAAATGCTTATTATATGAAAAATCTATCGATTATGAATCTATGATCGATGACGTAATTGCTAATATAAAAATTATAAAAATTGATGATAAAAGTGATTTTGACGATTTACTCTAAAACTTAAAAAATATACAGGTATAAATTACCAGTAAAATTAATGTATGAAAAGCTGATATTTTCACATTCTATAAATGTATAGGAGGTGAGAATAATGAATCAAGCAAGCAACAATAGCAATAAACTAGTTGTTCCAGGAGCAAAACAAGCTATCGATGGTATGAAATACGAAATAGCTAGAGAATTCGGTGTTAATTTAGGACCAGACGCTACTTCAAGAGCTAACGGATCAGTTGGTGGAGAAATCACAAAACGTTTAGTTGAAAGAGGAATGTCACAATTAAGTGGTTATTCTAATAAATAATTGATATAAATTTTTATTAAAAGTACTTCAAATTACGAAGTGCTTTTAATTTTACGTCAAAGCAAACAAATGTTTGATTTAGTATTGATTTTATTTTCTTTTCTTGTTATACTTATATTAACTTATATCGTATTAGGGAGGTATTTATGGATATATTAAATTTACTTGAAGAAAATACTAGTACTATTGTTGTTACTAGCTATAGTAATAAACTTAACATTCTAAAAAAACTAAACAATATAGACAAGTTATTTGATGTTAATTTTATTACCTTAGATGAACTTACAAAAAGATATTATTTTTCCTATGATGAAAATGCTATTTATTATTTAATGGATAAATATGGTTTTAATAGAGATATTGCAGGTATTTATCTTTCTAACATGTACTATGTTTTAGATAAAGATTATAATAATGATAAACTTAATACTTTAGTTAAACTAAAAAAAGAACTAGATGGTAATGGACTACTTATTAAAGATAATCTTTTTAAAGCCTACATTAAAGATAAAAAGATTATTTTTCATGATTATCGTTCCTTTTCTCACCTTGAAAGAACTATGATATCCCATCTTGAAAAAACTAACAAATGTATCATAACATCTTCCTCTTTGAAAAATTATCAACATGTTGTTTATGAATTTGATACTATTTTTGAAGAAGTTGAATATGTCGCAAAAGAAATTTCTAGACTTGTATCTTCCTCAGTTAGTCTATCTAATATTAAGCTTACCAATGTTAATAGTGATTATTATGATATAATTACTAGAGTTTTTTCTATGTATAATTTAAGAGTTAATTTTGATAATAACAAGTTAATTTCTACAAAAGTTGCAAAAGACTTTTTGCTTATGGAAGGCCCTGTAAGAAAGAGAATTACTGCCCTTTCAGAAAAGTATAAAAATTCTAAAGTTTTAGATAAAATTATTTCTATTTGTAATAAATACATATCCTTTTCTGATATTTCTATAGTTAATGAGATGATTAGTTATGATTTTAAAAACACTTATCTTGAAGAAGATATATACAAAAATACCATTGAAGTTATCGATTACTTAAATGATTATATTAGTGATGAGATGCATGTATTTATGCTATCCTTCCAAAATGATGTTCCAGTTATATATAAAGATGAAGATTTTATAACTGATAATATCAAAAATGATGTTCTTTTAGATTCGACTTTTAAGAGAAATAAAATATCTAAAAAAGTATGTAAAGAAGCAATTTCTAGTATTCGCAATCTTACTATTACTTATAAAAACAGTTCCCCATCTGGAGTATTTTATCCTTCTAATCTAATTGGAGATATGGATATGTCTGTTATTAAACCTGATAATCTTTATAATGAAAGTTATAGTAAAATATCAGATATGGTTAACCTTTCTAAAGGTCTTGATAGCTACTTAAAAACTGGAGAAGTTACCAGTTCATTAAAGCTGTTATATAATAGTTATGATGATATTAGTTATAACAGTTATGACAATAGTTTTACTGGAGTCAAAAAAAACTTACTTATGGATTATTTCTCAAAAGGTTATAACTTGTCTTACTCTAGCATGGATTCATTTTATAAATGTCCATTTAGATATTACCTATCTCATGTTCTTAAACTTGATATATACGAAGAAAGATTTGAAGCCTACGTAGGAAGTTTGTTTCATTATGTTCTTGAAAAAGCTTTAAAATGCGGAGGAGAAGTTTCATCTTACATTGATGAATTTATTAGTAATAGTGATAAATCATTAACTAAAAAAGAAGAATTCTTCATAAAAAAATTATCTAAATCTCTTGAGTTCATTCATAAAACAATTTTAGATCATTTAGATAATTCTAATCTTAAAAACATGCTTTTTGAAGAAAGAGTAGTAGTAACAAAAGATAAAGATGTCTCTGTAACCTTTAAAGGATTTATAGATAAAATTATGTATGAAGAAAAAGAAGGGTCTACTATCGTTGCTATTATTGATTATAAGACAGGCTCAGCAGATATTAATCTTGGTTATGTTCCTTATGGTCTTTCTATGCAGCTTCCTGTTTATTTGTACCTTGCTAAAAATAGTAATAAACTTAAGAACATCAAGTTTGCAGGATTCTATTTACAAAGAATACTTTCGGGTCCTTATAATATTTCCTCTAAAATGAGTTTAGAAGATCAAAAAAGAGATAGTCTTCTTTTAAATGGTTACTCTAATATAGATCAAGACACTCTTTATGAATTTGATAAAACTTATAAAATGAGTAAGTATATTAAATCTATGAAAGTTCTAAATAATGGTAATTTTTTCAAATATTCCAAAGTACTTACTGATGAAGAAATAGAAGTTTTAATTAACATAGTTGATGATAAAATTGATAATGCTATTACTCTTATTAACAATGGCTCTTTCAGTATAAGTCCTAAAAGAACAGAAAAAGAAATGCTGGGATGTAAGTTCTGTAAATATAACGATATTTGTTTCAAAGAATCAAAAGATGATGTTTATATAACAATAGATAAAGATTTATCATATTTAGGAGGTGATGATAATGCCTAAGTGGACTTTAGAGCAACAAGAAGCAATAGATAGAGAAGGTAAAAATATAATAGTTTCTGCCGGAGCAGGATCAGGCAAAACAGCAGTACTTACTGCAAGAGTAATTAGAAAATTAAAAGATGGCATTGATGTTAATAGATTGCTTGTTCTAACCTTTACAAATGAAGCAGCAGGAGAAATGAAAGACAGAATAAGAAGAGCTATCAAAAAAGAAGAATCATTAAAAAATCAACTTGATTTTCTCGATAGTGCATATATCACTACCTTTGATAGTTATGCTTTATCCATTGTAAAAAAATATCATTATTTACTTAATATTTCCAAAAACATAGGGATAGTTAGTTCTTCTATTATCAATATCAAAAAAGAAGAATTCATAGATATTATTTTTGAAGACTTATACAACAAAGAAGATAAAGATTTCTTATCTTTAATAGATTGTTTCTGTCTAAAAGATGATAAAGAAATAAAAAAACAAATTCTTAAAATCAATAATGCTCTAGAAGGAAGATACGATAAAAAAGAATATCTTAATAATTACATTAATAGCTTTTATGATAGTAGCTATGTTAAATCACTAGTAGAGAATTATGTTTCTGTTATAATAGAAAAACAACAGGAAATAAAGTCTATATATGAAGAAATTTTAACCCTAGAAGATTCAAAAAAAGTACTTGAATACGAAGAAAAACTTTCTTCCTTTATAGCATCAACTACCTATGATGATATTAGAAAAAATGTTTGTTTTGATCTGCCTAGAATTGTAAAAAATTCAAAGTGTGAAAAAGAAAAGATTAAAGTCCTAAGAGAAGAACTAAAAGAACTAACTATATACGAAGACATTAATAGCTTATATGATACTTATATGAGTACTAAATGTTATGTTAAAGTCATTATTAACATAATAAATAAACTTGATGAAATGATTAGTGATTATAAAAGAAAAAATGATTGCTATGAATTTATTGATATTTCAAAAATGGCTATAGATGTAGTTAAAAATAATGGTGATGTTTGTAATGAAATTAAAAGTTATTACAATGAAATTATGGTAGATGAATATCAAGATACTAATGATTTACAAGAAATATTTATCAATCTAATAGAAAACAAAAATGTATATATGGTGGGAGATATTAAACAGTCCATATATAGATTTAGAAATGCTAATCCAATGATCTTTAAAAATAAGTATAGTGCCTATAGTGATGGAAATACTGGTATAAAAATTGATTTACTTAAGAATTTCAGATCTAGAAGTGAAGTTCTTACAGATATAAATAAAATCTTCAATAAAATTATGGATAGTTTTCTAGGAGGAGCAGATTACACCTTGTCTCATCAAATGGTCTTTGGAAATAACATGTACAATGAACAAAATAGTGATAAAATAAATAATAATCTTGAAATATATAATTACGATAGCAAAGAATTTAAAGATTATGACAAGAGTGAAGTAGAAGCATTTATTATAGCAAACGATATAAAGAACAAAGTAAATAATGGGTATATGGTCGTAGATAAAGAAACCAGCACCTTAAGAAAAGCAAAATATAGTGATTTCTGTATTATTATGGATAGAGGATCTGATTTTGATTTATATAAGAAAATTTTTGAATACGAAGATATCCCCTTAGTAGCATACCAAGATGAAAAACTTACCACTTCCTACGATGTATTTATTATTAAAAATCTAGCAAAATTCATTATAAAAATTAAAAATAATGAACTCGATAAAGAATTTAAGTATTATTTTATATCCCTTTCTAGAAGCTATTTATATAGAATGAGTGACGAAGAAATATTTAAGATTTTTAAAGATGGATCATTTAAAGAAACTTCTTTATACGAAAAAGCAAAGAAAATAGCATATACTCTCGATGATATATCTTGTCATCAGTTTTTAGAAAGTATATTAAGCGAATTTTCCTTTTATGAAAAATGCCTTACTTACCATGATATAGATAAAACCTTAATCAGAGTACTTAACTTAAAACAAATCGCATCTTCCCTAGAAGCTCTCATATACACACCTTACGATTTTGCTTCTTACCTAGAAGAAATGATTAATAGTGATGAAGAAATTAAATATAAAGTAAATACCAAAGATAACGTCTCTGTTAAGATTATGAATATTCATAAATCAAAAGGTCTTGAATTTCCTATATGTTATTTCTCAGGACTTTATAAAAAATTTAATATAAGCGATGTAAGCGAAAAGTTTAGATACGATAACAAATATGGAATTATTACACCATATTATAAAGATGGAGTCGGAGCCTTATTTACTAAATATATGATCAAAAACGATTATATAAAAGAAGAAGTCTCAGAAAAAATCAGACTACTTTATGTTGCAGTTACCCGTGCTAAAGAAAAAATGATCTTTGTAGGACCTCTAAATGAAGATATATACAATGATGAAAAAATAGTAAATAATGACACAAGATTAAAATATAGATCCTTCCTAGATATAATAAACACAGTAAAAGACGAATTCGAAGTCAATATACAAAATATTAACAAAGAAGATATATCCATGTCTAAAGACTATAATATGTTTAAAATAAAAGATTTAAAAGTACTAAAAGAAAATATAAAACCTATAAACAAACATAATATCCAAATAGAAAACAATATAATATCAATGAATAAATTCTCAAAAATAAATACAAAACTTAAAACCCAAGAAGAAATAAATAACATGAAAAAAGGAACACATATACATTATATTTTTGAAACAAGTGATTTTATGAATCCTACTAACGAACACGTTTTAAAACTTCTAAAACATGATATATTCAAAAATATAAAAGACTCAAGAATATATAAAGAGTATGAATTCTTTTATGAAGAAAATAATAGTTTATATCATGGAATCATAGATTTAATGCTAGTATATAAAGATCATATAGACATAATAGATTATAAACTATACGATGTATCAGACGATAACTACAAAAAACAATTAAACGGTTATAAAAAATATATAGAAAACAAAAGTAGTAAACCAGTTAATGTTTATTTATATTCTATATATCAAGATATAATCAAAGAATTATAACAAAGTATTAATGTATCAAAAAGATATATTGAATTAAAAAACTTAACAAGAGAAGAGACAAAAGAATATATAAGAACTAGATTAGAACTGTCTGGGCAAAATAAAATGATATATAAAGAAGAGGCTATAGAATGCATTGAAATATATAAAACAAGATAAATAGAGATGGATTAAGTAATAGCATATTTAAAATCGCTATGTAGGAATATTAACTATTTACATAACTTTATTATAAATGTAGAACATGAAAATAAAAATTCAGGCTTTTTTATGAAAACTTTCTTTTATTATTTATTTTTTATCTGTTATAGGATATAATTAATACATGATAGGAGGAATATAATGGGAAGAGTTCTAAATGATACTGAGCTTAATGCTTTAAATTGTTATTGGATGGCTACAAATTATTTATCTTTATGCCAGCTTTATTTATGGGATAATGTTCTGCTTAAAAGACCTTTAACTATTTCTGATATAAAACCTAAAGTTATTGGTCATTGGGGTACTGCTCCAGGACAAAACTTTATTTATGCCCACTTAAACAGAATAGTAAAAAAATATGATTATGATGTCATGTATATATCTGGTCCTGGTCACGGAGGAGAGGCCATGATTGCTAATTCTTATTTAGAAGAAGTTTATTCTAAATTTTATCCAGAAATTACTCTAGATGAATCTGGTCTTACAAAACTATGTAAAAGATTTAGTTTTCCAGGAGGAGTATCTTCTCATGTTGCCCCAGATGTTCCTGGCTCTATAAATGAGGGTGGGGAACTTGGCTATAGTTTATCTCATGCGTATGGAGCAGTTTTAGACAACAAAGATTTATACGCAGTATGTGTTATAGGAGATGGCGAAGCTGAAACAGGACCCCTTGCAGCATCTTGGAATATTAACAAAATAATCAATCCTAAAAATGATGGTATGGTTTTACCAATTCTTCATCTAAACGGTTATAAAATTGCCAATCCAACCATCATGGGAAGAATGACAGACAAAGAACTAACCAGTTTATTTACAGGCTATGGCTATAAACCTTATATAGTCTCAGGCAGCGATCCACGTTACATGCATGAAGAAATGGCAAGTACCCTTGAAAAAGTATTTAATGATTTTTCTTCAATTAAATGTGGCTCTTCCATTAAATATCCTATGATTATACTAAGAAGCCCTAAAGGCTGGGGATGTCCCAAAGAATTCAATGGAAAAGCACTCGAAGGAACCTTTCGTTCCCACCAAATACCTATTACAGTTGCTGATGACGAGTCCTTAAAGAAACTTGAAAAATGGCTTTTATCTTACAAACCAAGTATGCTCTTCAACCCAGATGGTTCTCTCAAATCATTTATAAAAGATACATTACCTAGATTCAACAAGAGAATTAGTTTTAATAAAAGTGCAAACGGAGGTCTTTTAAGAGAAGAACTAAATTGTCCTGATTTCAAAGAATACGCCATTTCTGTAAAACCTTTTGAAACCAAATGTAGTGACATGATGGTTCTAGGTTCCTATGTTAGAGACTTGATTAGACTTAACTCCGACAAATTCAAAGTATTCGGTCCAGATGAAGCCTTATCAAACAGACTTAACCATGTCTTTGAAGTTACAGATAGAAAATGGAACAGTAAAACTTATCCCTATGATGAATTCCTATCCGTTAATGGTTCCGTTATAGATTCAATTTTATCAGAACATGTTTGCGAAGGTTTACTCGAAGGATATATCCTAACAGGAAGACATGGCTTTATGCACTCGTACGAAGCCTTTATTAGAATTATTGATTCCATGACAAGTCAACACGCAAAATGGCTTAAAGTAACAAAAGATTTATCTTGGAGAGAACCTATTTCTTCCTTAAACTACGTTTTATCCTCTCATATATGGCAACAAGATCATAATGGTTTTACTCATCAAGATCCAGGATTCCTAAACCATGTTGCAACAAAAAAAGCATTCATCAGCAGAATTTATTTACCAATAGATGCCAATACATTACTATCGGTATTTGATCACGTTGTTAAGACAAAAGATTATATCAATGTAGTAGTAGCCTCCAAACATATTAGCAACCAATGGCTTCCTATGAAAGATGCCATTAAACATTGTAAAGAAGGACTTAGTGAGCTAAACTTTATAAGTGATAAATGTGATGATCCAGATTTAGTTCTTGTATCCTGTGGAGATACCCCAAATATTGAAATTATCGCAGCAAAAAGAATCATTGATAAATTTTTAGACATAAAAACAAGAGTTATCAATGTTATTGACTTAATGAGACTTCAATCATCTACTGATCATCCTCATGGCCTAAGTGACTCATCATATGATAAACTCTTTACTAAAGATAAACCAATCATATTTGCTTTCCACGGGTATCCTAACTTAATCCATTTACTTACTTATAAAAGAACTAACAGGAATATTCACGTTCATGGCTATAAAGAAGAGGGGACTATAACCACTCCATTTGATATGCGTGTTCAAAATGAAATAGATAGATATCATCTCGTACTTAGTGCCATTAAATATCTAAATATCCCATCATCAGAAAAGAAAAACATCACAAACTATTGTAACAATAAACTAAAAGAACACCACTCTTACATAAGAGAGCATGGTGTCGATATGCCAAGTGTTAATGAACTTATATAAAAATATAAAAAACTAAAGAGTCACATCTCTTTAGTTTGTCATTTTTTCCTTATATAATCTCATCTTTAAAATTGGTCTTTTATCCCTTGCTATCATATCAGTTTCTAAATTCTCAAAATAAACAATATTATTAGTAGTATCATATTTCTTAATTGTTGCAAGATTTATTATACAACTCCTATGAGTTTTCATAAAAAGCGATAAATCAAGTTCTTCTTCTAAATTATTTATAGTTTCTTTTATCGTAAATATCTCATCTTTTGTATGAATTATACAATAATTTTGGTTATTTCCCTTTTCTATATAATAAATACTACTATATGGTATCTTAAACAGTTCACCATTTAGATGAAAATTTAATGTTTGATCATAATTCAATATATTATAGGCCTTATATAGAGCCTCTTTTAAAGTATTATTGATTTGACTAGTTTCCTCAACATAGTTTAATATTAACAAATCATTATTAAGCAGATTTATCTTTATATTTTCAGTATCACTAACTATTATTATTTGACTAGTCCAGTCATTATTATCCCTTATATTTTGCGCTACTTCTAAAGCCTTTTCTATAGAAGATTCTCCAAGTATATAAATATTTCTATTATAATTCTCTTGTGTATAATTATCATAATCATATATCTTAAACTTTTCTTCTCTACTTCCTAAAAAATTTAATATTGCTATTTCATACTTTTCCCTTAACTCATATCTTTCTTCTTTTATTATAAAATTAACCATAATATCCCCCTTAAGTGCAAATTTTGGGCACTTGTTTATAAGTATAACTCACTTTTAAACTTTTGTATGCTAAAATGCTAAAGTTGCACATAAATTGCGTTTAAATAATTCAATCCATAGTATTTACTTTTGATTTTTTTCCTGTTTTTTGTTAAAATAATCTATAGTGGGGAGGAGATATTGTGCCAACACATAAAATGCATATGGCTATTGCTAACAGAGTTAATGAGTATTTAAAACTAGACGATGATATGGTAATGATAGGTAGTGTTCTTCCAGACTTAACTATTGATAAAAGGCATAGAGAAAGTCATTTCAAAAACGGAAAAGAAGGTATCGAAGGAACTGCCAATCCTTATAAGTTCCTACTAGAATGTAAAAAAGATTTAAGAAACCCTATTATGGTCGGTTATTTAATCCATTTGCTTACTGACAGATATTTTAACAGTTACGTTTTTCAAAACTATTACATTTATGACGAGAACACTCACTTAATTGGAATTAAATTTCATGACGAAAAAGTTCTCATGCCAATTGAAAAAATCAGATACGAAAAACACAGAGATTTTTTTGTCTATGATAAATATTTAGTAGGACATGGCCTAGTTAAAAAGTTTAAAAACACCTCTTGCGTTTCTAATATAAAAAACTATTCATTTGCAAAATACGACAAAGATCTTATAAAAAAATACATAGAAAACGCCAATCTTGATATTGACAAAGCTCTTAAAGGTGAATTCTATAAACAACTTACAAATGATTACAAAGTTATGTCCCTAGAAGAACTTAATAAACAAATGACATTATGCGTTAATCAAATAGTTAAATTTATGATAGGTTTAAGAAATGATTGGTAGGGTTTTGTATTTTTTAGGAAAATGTGGTATAATTGATACGTTGCTTACTATGTTGTAAAATTTAGAAAGGAGATAATATGAGTAAAATTAAAATTTTTGCCCTTGGAGGGCTTAACGAAAATGGAAAGAACATGTATGTTGTTAATGTAGATGAGAACATATTTGTTTTTGATGCTGGGCTTAAATATCCTAGTGCTAATATGCTTGGAGTTGATTACATAATTCCTAAGTATGATTATTTAATTAAGAATAAAAAGAAAATAAGAGGGATTTTTCTAACACATGCCCATGATGGTAATATGGGAGCTATGCCTGATATTATGAAAGAAATACCAGAAGTACCTGTTTATGCAACAAAATTTACCATGACTGTTTTAAGAATGGAACTTGAAAAATATAATATAGAAGCAACTAATTTAAAAGAAATAAGACCCCATTCTAAACTAGATGTAGCAGGTTTTTCTATATTTCCAATAACTGTAACACATTCTATTCCGGAAACTGTAGCATTCGTTCTCTATACAAATGATGGTGCTATTGTATATGCAACTGATTTCGTATTTGACTCTGCTATGCTTGGAGCATATAAAACTGATATTGGTAAACTAGCATACGTTGGTAAACAAGGTGTTTTATGCCTTATGGCTGAATCAAGTTATGCCTATAGAGAAGGCCATACCAGTCCAAAACATAGAATATCCAAAGAAGTTTGGGACCTACTAAATCAAACAGATGAAAGAGTTATCATAAGTATTTTTCCAGAACACGTATATCGTATTCAAGAAATATTTGATCAAGTAGCAAAAACAAAAAGAAAAATAGTACTTATGGGAAGAAAACTTCAAAGACTTGTAAATTATGCAAAAGAATTTAAATATCTACATTATGAAGATGAAATGATCGGAGATTTATCCAATATTAACGATAAAGATTCTGTTATTTTAATCGCAGACGATAAAGAAAAATCATTCGCATCACTAGAAAAAATCATAAGCAGATATGATAAATATATTACATTAAAAGAAGGAGATACAGTTCTACTTGCAGAGCCTATTTATCCTGGTAATGAAAAGAAAGTTGCAAAAATAATGGATGATTTATCTAGAATTGATGTTGAAGTAGTAACTTTACCTTTTAAAACACATGCACTTCATCATCCATCAAGCGAAGACTTAATGCAAATGATTAACCTAATGAATCCAAAATATTACTTTCCAATAAAAGGAGAGTACAGATACCAATACATGAACGCATCAGTCGCAGAACAAGCTGGTATGGACTCTGATAGGATCCTTCTAAAACAAAATGGAGACGTTATCAATTTTGTTAACGGTAAACTAATTCAAAAACCAGAACATATCGAAGCAGATGATATCCTTATCGATGGAAATAGTTCAGACGATATAGGAGATCTTGTCCTAAAAGATAGAGAAATTCTATCAAAAAATGGTATCGTTATAGTAAGTGCAACACTAGATAAAAAAACAAAAAAAATAATTGCAGATCCTCAAATACTAACAAGAGGATTCATCTATGTAAAAGATAATCTTGATATAGTTGAAAAAACCGAAGCCATTTCTAAAGAAGTAATCGAAGAATGTATTAAAGGAAAAAAAGTAGATTTCACAGGTATAAAAGTAAAAATAAGAGAAAGACTAAGTGCTTATTTTAATGAAGAAACAGGGTCTGTCCCTATGATTATCACAGTTATACTTGAAATATAAAACCACACAAAAAGAGCTTTTTATAGCTCTTTTTATTATGTTCCGAGATAGGAACATGATAAAACCACCCGCTATGCGGGTGA